>NZ_KB899575.1:0-85718 GCF_000378365.1 Megamonas rupellensis DSM 19944
CTCCTTTTAAAACCATTTTAATTGCTTTAACTTTAAATTCATTTGAGTATTTAGTCATAAAAAAACTGCACCTCCAAAAGTTGTTTTTTGTCCAACTTTTGGGGTGCAGTTCATTTAAGTAGTAAGTCTTTTTATTTTTATAAATCGAGATTTCTAACTAGATTTGCATGTTCTTCGATAAAACGACGACGAGGTTCTACTTTATCACCCATTAAGATAGTAAATATAGAATCTGCTTCTTCTGCTTCACGAAGATGTACTTGCAATACTGTACGTTTTTCAGGGTCCATAGTTGTTTCCCACAACTGTTCTGGGTTCATTTCCCCTAAACCTTTATAACGTTGTACAGTGATACCATCTCTGCCGATTTCATCTAATTTTTGCGCTAATTCTTCATCGCTATAAGTGTACCAATGACTCTTACCTTTTCTTATCTGATAAAGTGGTGGCTGCGCAATATATACATGACCATTTTCAATTAATGGTCTCATATAACGATAGAAGAAAGTCAACAACAATGTACGAATATGGGCACCATCGACATCAGCATCTGTCATGATGATAATTTTTCCATAACGACGTTTTGTAATATCAAATTCAGAACCAATACCACTGCCAAATGCAGTAATCATAGTACGAATTTCTTCATTGTTAAGGATTTTATCTAAACGTGCTTTTTCTACATTTAAAATTTTCCCACGAAGTGGTAATATAGCTTGGAAACGACGGTCACGACCTTGTTTTGCACTACCGCCCGCACTATCACCTTCGACAAGATAAATTTCTGCTTGTTCTGGGTCTTTTACAGAGCAATCAGCTAATTTACCAGGAAGAGAGCTAACTTCTAAGGCATTTTTACGTCTAGTTAATTCACGAGCTTTACGCGCAGCTTCTCTAGCACGAGATGCCATGATGGATTTTTCAATGATTTTTTTAGAAATGACAGGATTTTCTTCAAAGTATTCAGATAAGCCTTCACTAACAATAGAATCTACAATTCCACGAACTTCAGAATTACCTAATTTTGTTTTTGTCTGTCCTTCAAACTGTGGTTCACGAAGTTTAATGCTAATTACACAAGTTAAACCTTCGCGAATATCTTCACCCACTAAGTTATCTTCGTTATTTTTGATAATACCTTGTCTGCGTGCAAAATCATTAGCAGCACGAGTCAACGCACTTTTAAAACCAGCTAAATGAGTACCGCCTTCTTCAGTATTGATATTGTTAACAAAGCTATAAATATTTTCACTATAGCTTGTATTATACTGAAGTGCGATTTCTACAACAGTAGTATCTTTTGTACCATTGAAATATACAGGCTCTGGATTGATTACTTCTTTATTACGATTTAAATGTTCTACAAAGGAACTAATACCGCCTTCAAAATAGAAAGTTTCTTGACGAACTTCTTCAGGACGTTCATCAGTCAAAATAATAGTAATACCTCTATTTAAGAAGGATAATTCACGTAAACGATGTCTTAAAGTATCATAATCATAAACAGTTTCATCAAAAATTTCTGCATCTGGTACAAAATGAACTAATGTACCTGTTTCATCAGTTTGACCTACTACTTTTAATGGTTCTTTAGTTACACCTTTTTCAAAAGTAATTTCGTGAATTTTGCCATCACGTTTTACTTTTACTTCCATATTTGTGCTAAGTGCATTAACTACAGATACACCTACACCATGTAAACCACCGGATACTTTATATCCAGAACCACCAAATTTACCACCAGCATGAAGTACAGTAAGAACTACTTCTACAGCTGGTTTTCCACTTTCGTGCATATCTACAGGAATACCACGACCGTTATCTGTTACTGTAATGCTATTATCTTTATGAATTGTTACTTCTATATGAGTACAATATCCTGCTAAAGCTTCATCAATACTGTTATCTACAACTTCATATACTAAATGATGTAATCCACGAGCTGATGTACTACCAATATACATACCTGGGCGTTTACGTACTGCTTCTAAACCTTCCAAAATTTGGATTTGATTTGCACCATAATCGCCTTCTACAGCAGTTACTTCTGCACTTTCTTCATCTAAATGAATTTTTACCGTTTCTTCTGTATTTGTATCTATTTCATTTTGCATTTTTTCATTAAAATCAGCCATTTTCGTCCTCCTTTTCATTATTATATTTTATCATTTATACATGTAGTAAGCAAATATCTCGTCTTGATATTCCTGCCTTCGCAATGTTTTTATCAAATTAAAAACTCCTTGCAGAACAAAAAACAGTCGTTACGGATAAAAATAATTTTTTCTTCTCACATTTATCATTTCAGAAAAAAACTTTATTTTTATGTGTTTTTATAGATGACAAATGTATTTTTATATGATATTATATATCACTATATTGCACTTGTATTTTTATTTTAGTTTAGGAGGACTTATTCAATGGACTTTTATTCTCTAATTCAAACAATCGATACTTTTATCTGGGGACCGCCCCTAATTATACTGCTGGTCGGTACCGGTATCTTCTTAACATGTCGATTGCGTCTCATTCAAGTATTCAAATTACCGCTTGCTATGAAGTTAATATTAACGGCTAAAAATAAAGGTTCGGGAGATATCAGCAGTTTCAAGGCATTATGTCTTGCCATGTCGGCAACTATCGGTACAGGTAATATCGTCGGTGTTGCTACGGCTATAGCAGTCGGCGGCCCCGGTGCAATATTCTGGATGTGGGTTTCAGCCTTTTTCGGTATGGCTACCAAATATGCCGAAGGCTTGCTTGCCATAAAGTTCCGTTCCAAAGATGAAATCGGTCAAGTTGCTGGCGGTCCTATGTACTACATCGAACTCGGTCTTGGTAAAAAATTCCGTCCGCTTGCTATTTTATTTGCTGTTTTTACTATCCTCGTTGCCTTTTTCGGTATTGGTACATTCGCTCAGGTAAATGCTATTGTTGACAGTATGAAAATTTCCTTCGGTGTACCTATATACATAACCGACATTATCCTTACTCTTTTGGTAGGTATCATTATCTTCGGCGGACTGAAAAGTATTGCCCGCGCTGCTACGGCAATCGTTCCATTCATGGCTGTATTGTATTTTGTCACCTGCTTCAGTATCCTCATTCTCCACATTACGGAAATTCCTGCTGCCATCATGCTGATTATCGACAGCGCCTTCAACGGTCATGCCGCACTTGGAGGTTTTGCCGGTTCTACGATGATGATGGCTATGCAAAACGGTATCGCCCGCGGCGTATTCTGCAATGAATCCGGCCTCGGTTCAGCTCCAATTGCCGCTGCCGCCGCAAAAACAAACTGGCCGGCGGAACAGGGTCTTATTTCCATGACTGGTACATTTATTGACACACTATTCATCTGCACCATGACAGGTACGACTCTCATCCTTACAGGCGAGTGGGCAGGAACTCATGCCGGTGCAGCTATGACGAATGCCGCTTTCAGCTATGACTACGGCTCTATCGGCGGTATCATTTTGACTGTTTCCCTTATTTTATTCGCCTTTACTACAATTCTTGGCTGGAATTATTACGGTGAACGCGCCTGCCAGTATCTGTTCGGCATTAAAGGCATTGTACCGTATCGTATTATTTTCACCATTCTTGTTGCTTCCGGTGCTTATCTGGAACTTCAGTCCATCTGGGTTCTTGCCGACATCGTAAACGGCCTGATGGCTATTCCAAACTTAATTGCTATCATCGCTCTTTCCGGTGTGATTTCCCTTGAAACTAAAAAATACTTTGAACATCTAAAAGAAAATAAATAGATTTTTTCATAAAAAAAGCAGTGATATAAACTAGGTAATACTAGTTACATCACTGCTTTTATTTTATTTAAATTTAGATACAAAAAAACGTCGCTATAATAGCGACGTAAACTTTCAAATGGCAGGGGTAGCTGGACTCGAACCAACGCATGCGGGATTCAGAAACCCGTGCCTTACCAACTTGGCGATACCCCTATATCTTATTGACTTATAATATTATAAAAGCCAATAAGCCTTTTGTCAACCATAAATAATATTTTTATGATAAAAATTAACAAATACGTGGAATTTGTTCACCTTGTGGCATATCTACAATACGTATACCACCTATAGCTGTGCGAAGTCCAACCTCGCCAATAGCTTTATCAATGACTTTGCCAATCACTTTAGCATTTTTACCATATTCAAATTTATGCATTGTAGCTAATACATTTTCTGTATCTTCTTGGTCTACAAAAGCTACTAATTTACCTTCATTTGCCAAATAAAGTGGGTCAAATCCTAAAATATCGCAAAAACCTTGTACTTCTTCACGCACTGGAATACTATCTTCTTCTAATAAAATTCCCACTTGAGCTTGCTGTGCTATTTCATTTAAAACAGCTGCTACACCACCACGAGTTGGATCACGAAGTACAGCGATATTTGGCGCTACTGTGAGCATTTCTTTCACCATATGATTAAGCGGTGCACAATCTGTTTTTATCACGTTTGGCAATTCTAAATTATGACGAGATGCCATAATTGTTGCTGAATGGTCTCCTAAATAACCACTGACAATGATATTTTGACCTGCTTTTGCTTTCAATGGAGATATTTCCACACCTTCTATGCGTTCTCCCACACCAGCAGTATTGATAAAAATACCATCAGCACAGCCTTTATTCACTACTTTAGTATCACCTGTAACGATATAAACGCCAGCTTCATCAGCAGCTTTACGCATAGTATTTACTATTTCTTGTAAATCTTTTAACGGAAAACCTTCCTCAATTATCATGCCAACAGAAATATATTTAGCAATAGCTCCTGTCATAGCTAAATCATTTACAGTACCACAAACAGCCAATTTACCAATATTACCGCCAGCAAAAAACAAAGGTTTCACTACATATGAGTCTGTAGTAAATGCTATTTTATTTGTACTTAAATCTAATTTAGCACCATCGTGCATTTCCCTTAATATAGGATTATCAAATGCTGGCAATAAAATTTTTTCCATAAGCTCATGACCTGCTTGACCACCACTGCCATGTGCCATAGTAATTACGTCATTTGCACCAAAATTACCTACCAATATTATCACCACCAAAATTTTTAAACTTATTCAAAATGAAATACTCTCGAACCATATTTATACCAAGCAGCACAAGTTCCTTCAACAGAAACCATACATGAACCTACTGCATGATTTGGTGTACATACCTTGCCAAAAAGAGGACAATCTGTAGGTTTTACTAAACCACGAAGCACTTCACCACAACGACAACCAGCAGGTTCTTTGGATATTTCCTTATTCACTGGTATCATCTTCAAAGCATCAAATTCACTGAAAGCATCTGTTAAATCCAATCCTGAATTTTCGATTACACCCAAGCCACGCCAATTAGCAGGTGCTTTTTTATATACTAAATCCATGATTTTTTGCGCTTGCATATTACCTAATGTTTTTACCACACGCTTATATTGATTTTCGATTTTAAAATCTTTTGCATGAATTTGTTTTGCAATCATATAAATAGCCTGCAAAATATCAAGTGGCTCAAAACCTGCTACAACTGCTGGCAAATGATATTTTTGAGCAATAAATGTAAAAGGCTCTTCACCTGTGATTACACAAACATGACCTGGAAGTAAAAAGCCATCTATTTTTATTTTTTCATCACAAAGCAACGCTTCAATTGCTGGCGGAGTCAATTTATGTGCTGTTAATACAAAAAAGTTTTTTATATTTTGCTGTTTTGCTGCAAGTATTGTAGCTGCTGCTGTAGGAGAAGTTGTTTCAAAACCAACAGCAAGAAAAATAACTTTTTTATCAGGATTATCTTTTGCTATTTGCAAACTATCCATAGGAGAGTAAATAATTCTTATATCTCTACCTTCTGCTTTTACCTGATTTAAACTAGATGATGTACCTGGCACCTTTAACATATCGCCAAAAGTAGTGATAATAACATCTTCTTGACGAGCATATGCAATCGCTGTATCTAAATAATCATTTGGTGTAACGCATACAGGGCAACCTGGACCACTTACTAGCTCTACTTTTTCTGGCAATAATTGGCGAATTCCTGCACGGAAAATAGATACTGTATGTGTACCACATACTTCCATAATACGCACTGGTCTATCTATTAATCTATCTATTTCTTTAAGCAAGAATGCTGCTATCTGTTTCGTTTCGTTCACTTGCTGGCTCATTAGTTCCAAGCACCTCTTTCAATAATTCAGTAGTGATTTTCGCTTCTTCTTCATCAATTACTTGAATGGCAAAACCAGCATGCATCAAAATATAATCTCCTTCATTAGCCTCTGGTAATAACATCAAGCTAATATCACGGCGAATACCTTCTACTTCTACAGTCGCCACCATGTCTTTTTTTTCAATAACTTTTGCAGGTACCGCTAAACACATAAAAACCCTTCCTATCTATTTCACTATTTCAATATCATTTTCTTGTAAATAACGAGTCAAAGCCACTGCCATTTGACCTAAAGCTATACCGCCATCATTAGACGGTACTTTTTCATTGATGTAAATATCATATCTATTTTGTAATTCTTTGTAGATTAAATCCAATAAGGTGATATTTTGACATACACCTCCACTTAATACTACTTTATTTAAATTACTTTCCTTGCCCAATAAATCTATCATTTCACAAATAGCTTTTGCCATAGTCAAATGGAAAGATTTCGCTATATATGCTACAGAATATTTCTGTTTTAAATCATATAAAAGCTGATACATAGGCATAAAATCTATGATATATTGACCTAATTCTTTATTTATCGTAAATGGCAAAACTTCGCCATCGCTATCATAAGCTATTTTTTCCAATTCAATAGCTGCTTGTCCTTCATAATTTATCTGATAACAAATACCTAGCAAACTAGCTACAGTATCAAAAATTCTGCCAGCACTAGAAGTAAGTGGAGCATTAAATCCTTTTTGTGTAGCTTTTATCAATAATTGCCAATTCACCTTTAATAATTCAGGATATTTGCCCTTGATATCTTCACCATACAGATTATACGCTATCCATAAACCCAATCGCCATGGCTCTTTTACCGCTTTAGCTCCAGATGGCAATGGCATATATTGAAAATGTCCTCTGCGTTCATATCTAGATAAATTGGCTATAAAAAATTCTCCGCCCCAAATACAACCATCATCGCCAAAACCTGTACCATCTAGGCTAACACCAATTACATCACCTTTCAAATCATGCTCTGCCATGACTGAGGCAATATGTGCATGATGATGTTGTACCTGTATTAATGGTAAATCATTATCTTGAGCATAGCTTTTAGCAAATTTTGTCGAAAAATACTCTGGATGCATATCACAAGCAATAAGCTTTGGTTTGATAGTAAATAGACGCTTAAATAAATCAATACTATTTTTATAAGCGTTATTGACTGCCATATTTTCTAAATCACCTATATGCTGACTCAAAAAAGCCTTTTGCCCTTTCGTCATACAAAAAGTATTTTTTAATTCTGGGCCACAGGCTAACACAGGAATATCACTTATCAAATCGCCTTTTAATAATACTGGAGAAGGAGCATATCCTCTACTTCTGCGTATTAACATCTGTTTATCATTAAACACTCGCACTACAGAATCATCTACACGCGTTTGAATAATTCTATTATGTGAAAGTATATAATCCGCTATTGTTGATAAATGTGATTTAGCTTCTTCATCTTGATAAACAATCGGCTCATCACTTAAATTAGCACTTGTCATTACAAATACATCATCATCATTTAATAATAAATAATGAATTGGTGCATATGCTATCATCACACCTAAATAAGCATTATGAGGTGCTACCTTTGAAGCTAAGTTATAAGCTTTTGCTTTATGCAATAAAACAATCGGTGCTTGCATAGAAGTCAATAATTCTTCTTCTTTATCATTAACTTCACAGATTTTTTTTACTATATCAAGATTAGTAGCCATCACTGCAAAAGGTTTATCCTCGCGAATTTTTCGCTGTCGCAAATTAGCTACAGCTTCTTCATTAAAAGCATCACAGACTAAATGATATCCGCCTATTCCCTTTACTGCGACAATAGCACCTTTTTTGATTAATTCATGTGCTTTTTTTATACTTTCATTAGCTATATATACTTTATCAGCTACTAATTTATACTGTGGTCCGCAAATATCACAAGCATTTGGTTGAGCATGAAATCGTCTATCTAATGGATTAGTATATTCATCTTCGCAATTTTTACACATAGGAAATACTTTCATCGTAGTATTTTGGCGGTCATAAGGAATGTCTTGCACTATGGAAAAACGTGGCCCACAATTTGTGCAATTCGTAAAAGCATATTGATATCTTCTATTGTTTTTATCTTTTATTTCTCGTTTACAATCTTCGCAAATAGCTAAATCTGGAGAAATCAAAGTTTCCTTTGTCAAACCTTGTGGGCTTTTTTGAATTATAAACTCTTTATCATCACAAATTACATCAATCTCATGATAGCTGATGTTTGTTATATATGATGCTTTAGGCGCTTTTGTCTTTATACATTGACAAAAATTTTCTATATCTATATCTCGTCCCTGAATTTCTAGCAAAACGCCTTCTACATCATTTAATACATAACCGCTATAACAAGACTGTATAGCTAAGCCATATATAAACGGTCTAAAACCTACACCTTGTACAATACCTTCTACACGTATCTGATATCTTTTTATTTCTGATACTCTGCTACCCATTTATCAACTAGCTCCTTAGCCTTTTGAGCTACTTCTGGTACTTTTTCAGCTATTTTTTCTGTCATATCCAATCCCATAGAAACAACCTCTGGTTTTACACCCATTACAACAACTTCTTCAATAGGATTATCAGTTAATTTCAAAACAGCTAACATATCATTAACGCCTAAATCATGTACAGATATTTTATCTTTAAAATATGCATTTAATTCATCACCTGTAAAACTATGAAAACTACCTATAGGCGCATCAATGTTCATCGCATCAATCAATAATAATTTCTTAGTACCTGCAATATATGGCATTAAATCCATACCTAAAGTACCACCATCAATAATTTGTACAAAATCAGGATAGTCAGTGATTTTCTGCAAATATTCTGCACATCTAACACCAAAACCTTCATCTTGCATGATGATATTGCCAATACCTACAACTGAAATATCTGCCATAATTATTCTCCTAATTTTAACTGTTCTTGTTTTTTCTTAAATTCACTGCGGATAAAATCACACCATTTATCTACACCTACATCTTTAGAAGCAGCAGTTTCCATGATTTCAAGCTGTGGATGAATACATTTTAAATCATGTTTAGCAGCTTCCATATCAAAATTAGTAAATGGTAAAATATCAACTTTATTTAAAATAGCAACTTTAGACTCTTTGAAAATAATCGGATATTTTAATGGTTTATCATCGCCTTCAGTAATACTTAAAACGGTAACCTTCATATCTTCACCAACGACAAATTCTGCTGGACAAACGAGATTACCCACATTTTCAATGATTACAACATCCAATTTATCAAGGTCTAAATCACCAAGTACTTCTTCTACCATTGGCGCATCTAAATGACAACCACCATTTGTATTAATCTGGATTACTGGCACATTATGCTGTGCTATTCTATCTGCATCTTTATCGGTAAATAAATCACCTTCAATTACAGCTAAACGTAAATCATCTTTTAAGTGAGCGATAGTTCGTTCTAATAAAGTTGTTTTACCTGAACCAGGAGAACCCAATAAATTAATAGCTAAAATACCATGTTTATCAAATAAAGATTTATTCTTGCCAGCAATTTCATCATTTCTGCCAAGAATATCTTGCATTACAGGAATATCCATTCAATCCGCCTCCAATGATTCTACTCGAAGCTCTCGTCCCGATATAGTTTCCATGCGCAAAGAACCACAATGAGGACAAGTAAAGTTATATCTTTCTATTTTAGTTTCCTTACCACATTCTAAACATCTTGCTACAAGTGGTATTCTCTTTAAAATCAATTTTGCTCCCTCAGCTTTCGTGTCTTTAGCTATAGAAGTAAAACAAAATTCTAAAGACTCATCTACAACACCTGTCATTTCACCAACTAAAACAGAAATTTCTGTTACTTTTTTCGCTTCATTTTTATCTGCATAAGAAAGCACAATATCTAAAATGCCTTCTGCTAATGCCATTTCATGCATAATCTAAAATAATAAAACAGTCGGGTAAAAACCCGACTGTTTGTATCTCCTTATAACAGAGCAGTTAACCCACGCTGAGTAAACTCAGCAGTCAACTGTGTTAGCGGTGTTTTAGCAGGATTATAATTAATCGTTGTTTCACCGTTATGCGCATGAATATGAACGTTATATACTCCAGGTAATCCTAATAAACTTTCTTTAAGTTCTTTAGCATTTTCCTTTGTATATCCTTCAACTTTAAATCTTAATTTATTACCTTTTCCACCAAAAAGGCAACCACAAGTAAGACACATGAAAATTACATCTCCTTAATCTTCTGCAATATGTCCTTTTTTATCTTTGAGGTCATCAATATCAGATGGAATATGTGCTAAAGTTTTTGTACCAGAGAACATACTAGCAGCTTCGCCTTCACGTTCCATTAAGTCTGCTCTGAATACCATATATACATGACCCATAGCAAAGAACATAATGAACCAAGCAAAATAATGATGAACCCAATGGAAAATCATTTCACCATACATACCGATTGACCAACCAAAAATAGAAGCTGGTACACCTGTGGAGTTAGGCATATAGTACATAGCAAAACCTGTTACGATTTCTACTAAAACCATAACATATAATGCTAAATATGAGCCACGAGCCAAAGGATTACGTAAATATGGTTTATGAGAATATTTTAATAGGCTGTAGTGAAGTGCTACTTCTACAGTTTCTTCCATGTATTTAGTAGTCCAGAATTTAGGTAACAAACGGTCACCACGATTGATAATCCAGCCATAAATACGCAAAGTAAATGAAGCTGTAAAAATAAAGCCTAATAAGAAGTGAATATTACGGATTAAATCTACAGATAAACGCCAATCTGCAAAAGTTGGTTCATGACCTGGGCCACCAGAAATAGGGTCCATAATCAACAATCCTGTAATAAATAATCCAGCAATACACCAAACCATAATCCAATGAAATATTCTTAAAAATGGACTAAAAATATAATATTTCTTTAATTGTCCCTTTGGATGAACTAACTTAGCCATTTAAACCACCCCTAATATAAGGGTCAGTATTAACTGTACTTATTGTTCTTCCCTTCGCATCATATAAGTGAGTAGCACAAGCTATACATGGGTCAAAAGAACGTATAGCTTTGACAATTTCTAATGGTTTTTCTGGAATTTTAACAGCAGTATCCATCATAGCGCGTTCAAAAGCACCTTGACCTGCCACTTCATCACGAGGGCAAGCATTCCATGTAGTTGGTACTACTGCTTGATAGTTGCTACATTTTTTATCTTTAATTGCAACCCAATGGCTAAGTGCACCACGAGGAGCTTCATAAAGACCCACACCTTTTACTTCTTCAGTTGGCCATGTAGATGGATCCCATTTAGTAGTATTAGCTGTATCTGTATCACCATTAGCAATATTTTTAATGAGTTTTCCGAAGAAATATTTATTCATGCAAGCATTAAGCTGTGCATCTAAACCACGAGTAATTGTACGTCCAAGTGTAGATGGTAACCATACTTCTGGTGCTACATTTAATAATTTAGAAATAGCATCTACTTGATCTACCATCATCTTTTCTGCCCAATTTGGTTGGAGAAGATTTTGTTTAACTTTTGTATAAATAATAATATAACGAGCAAGAGGTCCAACTTCTGCCATTTTGCCACGCCATAATGGTGTTTTAATCCAGGAATATTTGCCTTTTTCATTAAGCTGTTCCCAATGACTCTTATTACCGTTTTTATCACCAGTGTATTCAGCTTCAGATTTACCATCCCATGGATGAAGAGCATCGCCATCTTTATACCATGCATGAGTTGTAGTTTCTGTTAATACTTCTGGATCTTTTAAGTCATCAGCTGTAACTTCAGTAACTTTTGCATTCATAACGCCAGCACCAAAGTTTTCAACTACAGCATTGCAGTGAATCATGATTTGATTGAACCAATCTCCACCATTAGCTGTACCTGCAAATGGTTCTTCTGGGAAGGAGCCAAATCCTAATACACGTTCTTTAGCAAGACCAGCACCGCCAGTGATTAAACCTTTCTGAGCATAAATATGACCAATAGCTAATAAGTCAGGTAAATAGAAATTATTTACTAAATCCATGCTTAAATTGATGGAAGTATCTACAGCAGCTAAACGTTGGCTATTAACAGGAGCATTCATTTCGTCCATGGAAATAGCGCATGGCATACCACCAACAACATAATGAGGATGTGGATTTTTACCACCAAAAATAACATGAGGAATAACTACTTCACGTTGTTTATCGAGCATATTTAAATAATGAGCGATAGCCATTAAATGTACTTCTGGAGGAAGAATTTGATAATCTGGATGATCCCACCAGTTTGCAGCAAAAATACCAAGCTGTCCACCGCTAACTAAAGCTTGAACTTTATCTTTAATTGCTTGGAAATATGCTGGTGTTGCTTTTGGGAAATCTTTTGGATATGCAGAAAAATCATATTCCATTGGACCATTAAATGGTAATTTATAATTTGCAAGCACTGCATTTTGTAAATTAGCAGTTGCTGTTGGGTCTGCTTTTAATGCTTCAAGTGGGCTAACCCAATCTAATGCATGTAAATGATAAAAATGTACTAAATGGTCATGAACAGTAAGTGTTGCTGCCATTATATTACGAATATAGTTTGCATTTTTAGGAATTTTAATGCCGAGTGCATCTTCTACTGCACGAACACAGCCCAAAGAATGAGAACTAGTACATACGCCACAAATACGTTGAATATATGCCCATAAATCGCGAGGGTCACGATTTTTAGCAATTACTTCAAGACCTCTCCAAGCTGTTCCGCTAGAAATAGCATCTGTTACTTTATTGCCTTCCACTTCAATTTCTACACGTAAATGTCCTTCAATACGTGTTATTGGGTCTACTACTATATGTGCCATTATTTATCAACCGTCCTTTCTTTCAGAGCTTTTTTTAGCTTCAGCTACATCTCTTTTCTTTTTCTGAATAGCAGATGTAGCTGCATGTCCTGCGATACCGACAGCCATAGCACCAAGTGCAATACCACCAACTGTATCAATATTACCAAGACCTAGGCTACTAATACCTGGAACATCTGGTATACGTTCATATAATGGATCTTCATCCCAGAAGTTTTTGTTTGTACAACCGATACAACTTGCCCCAGATTGTACAGGATAAGATAAACCATTCCACCAACGAAGATTACCACAAGAGCTATAAGTTTCAGGTCCACGGCAACCTAATTTATATAAGCACCAACCTGCTTTAGCACCTTTATCATTGAAATCTTCAGCAAAAAGACCAGCATCAAAGAATGGACGACGATAGCAAGTATCATGCAAACGATTGCCAAAGAACTGTTTTGGACGTCCTTCATTATCTACAGGTGGTAATTTACCAAACATAGCATAATGAGCGATAACACCAGTCATTACTTCTGGAATTGGTGGGCAACCTGGTACATTGATAATAGGTTTATCACCAATAATATTAGGTACGCCAGTAGATTGTGTAGGATTTGGTCTAGCAGCTTGAATACCGCCCCATGCAGAGCAAGAACCATAGTTAATAATTGCAGCACAATGAGCTGCTGCTTCTTTTAACTGATTAATGAAAGCATGACCACCTACCATACAATAGCCAGAATCTGCAAGAACAGGTACTGCTCCTTCTACAGCCAAAATATATTGACCATCATATGCTTTAATAATTTCTTGAAGATGTTCTTCAAATGGTTGTCCGCTGGCAGCTGCTAAAGTATCGTCATACTCTAAAGCAATCATATTTAACACTACGTCAGATGCCATTGGTGCTCCAGAACGAATGAAGGCTTCACTACAGCCTGTACATTCATGACCATGAAGCCATACCACAACTGGTAATCTTTTTTCTGCTGCTTCTACAACTTCAGATAACATACTTGGAGCTATGCCAAGCATAGCAGCCATTGCTGTACAAGCTTTGATGAAGGAACGACGACTCATTCCTTTTTTTTGGTACATGTCCCAAATAGAATTATACTTTTCCACAGTACCCCTCCTAAATAAATTAAATACTAGACCCACTCATTTTTCCTGACTAAGGTATGAATGAAAAATATCATATTAGACCCAATATTTATATAAAATAATAAGAATATTATTTATTCCCTAATTAGATTTTTATAATATATGTAAATGCAAAAAACACATAATTTGTAGCTATATTTTTATATATTATTTTTATTATTTTATTAAATTATATAAAGTTTTCTTATACCTTGTATTATAGTTCTCTAGTTATTATATCGTCAAGCATTTTAAAAAGTTACAAATTATTTATGTAATTATACATTTAATATATTATTTAATGATTTTTCTTTACTCTCAATCTTCCACCTACAATATCACTAACAGGATTAATAGTTACAAATGCACCTTCATCTATATCTAAAACCATATTTTTTAATTTATCTATCTCTAATCTAGTTACTACACAATATAAAATTTTTCGTTTTTCTTTTGTATAACCACCTTCTCCATGAAGCACAGTTACACCTTTATCCATTTCCAACATCAAACGATTTAAAATATCCGTATGTTGTGAAGTAACTATCATTACAGAATAAGTTTCCTCTAAACCTTTTAAAACTACATCAATCATTTTAGCGATAACAAAATAAGCTACTAATGAATACATAGCTTTATCCCAGCCAAAAACTAAACTTGCACTACTTAAAATAAATAGATTTATAAACATGACAATTTCGCCAACAGAAAAAACTGTTTTCTTATCTGTCAAAATCGCCACAATTTCCGTTCCATCTAAAGAGCCACCATTGCGAATTATAAGACCCACACCTGTTCCTGTAATAATACCGCCAAAAACTGCTGCCAAAAAATAATCATTAGTTACAGGCAATACAGGTAAAAATACACTAGACCAAAATGACAATGATATTACAGCAAAAGTAGTCGCTATAGCAAAAGCTTTACCTATATGTTTATATCCTAAATATAAAAAAGGTAAGTTTATCAAAATTAAAAATGCACCGAAAGGAAGTCCTGTTATAGCACTGAGCATAATAGAAATACCTACTACGCCACCATCAATTATATTATTAGGAATTAAAAATATTTCTAACCCTATTGCTGTGATTATCGAACCAATAAAAATATAAATATATTTCTTCACGTACTGGCTCAATTTACTTTTTTTAGTATTCAATATGTAACCTCCTTTTTTATTTTAATCATATCATATTTATATATATATTCTCTATGAAAAAATACTTATGACAGAGATAATTATAATTTAATTGACCGATTTTGATTTATTTTAGCAGATTTCACCCATTTTATGATTGACTTTGAATGAGTTTGAGTGATATAATAATCTTGAAATGAGGTGAGCTTATGTTAACACAAGATCGTCATTGTGCTATTTTAAATTTACTAAAAACTAAATCTAGCGTTACTTTATTAGAATTAACTACTTTATTAAATACATCTGAATCTACTATTCGTCGTGATTTGACAGCACTTGATAAAGCTGGAAAGCTCCGTAAAGTCTATGGCGGAGCAACTAGCATTGATTTTTATACTGCTGATGAAAAAGACATTCACACTAAACATGATTTACAAATTACAGAAAAGAACTTAATCGCCAAAAAAGCTGCTAGTTTAGTAAAACCTCATGATTTAATTTATATTGATGCTGGTACTACTACAGAATTAATCATCGACCATTTAACTGAAAAAAAAGCAACCTATATAACAAATGGCATTATTCATGCTCAAAAATTAACTGATAAAGGTTTTAATGCTTTCATCATTGGTGGTCAATTAAAAAAATCTACTGGAGCTATTATCGGCACAACATCTATCGAAAATCTTCAACCTTATAATTTTACTAAAGGCTTCTTTGGCACAAATGGTATTAGCCTTCAGGCAGGGTTTTCTACTCCTGATAGTGTTGAAGCTTGTGTGAAAAAAACTGCTTTAAAACACTGTCAAGAAGCTTATGTCTTGGCTGACTCCACTAAATTTGACCAAATAACACCTATAACTTTTGCTAACTTAGAAGATGCCATCATCATCACTGACATCTTAAAAGATAAAAAATATCTTGATTATACAAATATCATGGAGGTGTTGTAAATGATTTATACTGTAACATTTAATCCTGCTATCGATTACATTGTTCGCATGCCAGAATTTATTGCTGGAGCTACTAACCGTGTAAATTATGAACAAGTTTTAGGTGGCGGAAAAGGTATAAACGTTTCTATCGTATTGAAAAATCTTGGTATTGATAGTACAGCTTTAGGCTTTATTTCCGGTTTCACTGGAAAAGAAATCATTCGCCAGCTTCATAGCTTTGGTTGTAAAAGTGATTTCATTGAATTACCAAATGGCTTTTCTCGTATAAATGTAAAAATTAAAACAAATGACGAAGAAACTGAAGTCAATGGTCAAGGCCCTGATATTCCAGCAAATGCTATTGAAGAATTATTTGCTAAATTAGATAAATTAACTGCTGGTGATACTTTAGTTTTAGCTGGTAGTATTCCTAAAACTTTGCCAGATGATATCTATGAAAAAATCATGGCTCGTTTAGAAAATCGCAACATCAATATCGTTGTTGATGCTACTAAAAATCTCTTACTTAATGTTTTAAAATATCGTCCATTCTTAATTAAACCTAACAACCATGAATTAGCTGAAATGTTTAATGTTACTTTAACTTGCAATGATGACATCATCACTTATGCTAAAAAACTCCAAGATATGGGAGCTAAAAATGTATTAGTTTCTATGGGTAAAGATGGTGCTATCTTAGTAGCTGAAGATGGTTCCATAACATATAGCCCTGTTCCTAAAGGAAAATTAGTAAACTCCATCGGTGCTGGAGATTCCATGGTTGCTGGTTTCTTAACAGGCTATATTGAAACAAATAGCTATGAAAAAGCTTTCTATATGGGAGTTGCTACTGGTTCTGCTTCTGCTTTCTCTGAAAATTTAGCAACTCGCAGTGAAGTTGAAGCTTTATTAAAAACTTTAAATAACTAACTTCATAAAAGTTAATAATATTAAGGAGATATATTAAATGAAAATTACCGACTTATTAAAACCAGTTAGTATTCAATTAAATGTTGCTCCGCCAAAATCCAAAACTGAAGCTATTGAAATCTTAGCTGATTTAATGGAAAAAAGCGGTAACCTCAATAACAAAGAAGAATACTTAAAAGCCGTAATAGCTCGTGAAGAATCTGGTTCCACTGGATTAGGCGATGGTATCGCTACACCACATGCAAAAAGCGCTGCTGTAAAAGAAGCTGGTCTTGCTGCTATGGTTATTCCTGATGGTATGGACTTTGAAGCTTTAGATGGCAATCCATCTCGCTTATTCTTCATGATTGCAGCTCCAGATACTGCAAGTGATTTACATGTAGAATTATTAAGTAAACTCGCTATGATGGTAATGGATCCTGATTTTAAAGAATCCTTAATCGCTGCAAAATCTGTAGATGAATTCTTAAAATTAATCAATGATAAAGAAAATCCACCAACTGAAGAAGAAACTAAAGCAGAAACTGCACCTGCCAAAGAAGAAACTTCTACTGGTTATGATGTATTAGCTGTTACAGCTTGCCCTACTGGTATCGCTCATACTTATATGGCAGCTGAATCCTTAGAACAACATGCTAAACGCAAAAATATTTCCATCAAAGTTGAAACAAATGGCGCTGGCGGTAGAAAAAATGTATTAACTGATGAAGATATCGCTAATGCAAAATGTATTATCGTTGCTGCTGATAAAAATGTACCAATGGCTCGTTTCAATGGTAAACACGTTATCATTACTAAAGTAGCTAATGGTATCAATAAAGCTGATGAACTTTTAGATAAAGCAATGGTTCAAGATGCTCCTATATATAAAGGTTCTGGCGATGATGACAGTGCTTCCACTGCTTCTAGTGAAAATGAAAGTATCGGCCGTCAACTTTATAAACACTTAATGAATGGTGTTTCTCATATGCTTCCATTCGTTGTTGGCGGTGGTATCTTAATCGCTATTGCATTCTTAGTCGATGTTTATGATCCAGCTAATCCTTCTAATTTCGGTTCTAATACTCCACTTGCTGCCTTCTTCAAAAATGTCGGCGGTGTTTCTTTCGGATTTATGCTTCCTGTACTTGCTGGATTTATCGGTATGAGTATTGCTGACCGCCCAGGTCTTGTTGCTGGTTTCGTTGGTGGTGCTATGGCAAACACTGGTGGTTCTGGTTTCTTGGGTGCTTTAATCGCAGGTTTTGCTGCTGGTTATATCATTTTAGGTCTTAGAAAAGTTTGCAAAGTATTACCTGAATCTCTCGAAGGTATCAAAACTATCTTAATCTATCCTTTATTTGGTGTATTATTGATGGGTATTGCTATTACCTTCATTATCAACCCTCCTGTAAGTGCTATTAATACATGGCTTGTTGAAACATTAAAAGGTATGGATCCTAGTAGCCGTATTTTAATCGGTATTATCGTTGGCGGTATGATGTCCATCGATATGGGTGGCCCATTCAACAAAGCAGCATATGTAACAGGTACTGCTCTTTTAGCTGATGGTGAATTTGGTATTATGGCTTCTGTTATGGCAGGTGGTATGGTTCCTCCAATTGCTATTGCTCTTTGTACTACATTCTTTGGCAATCGCTTCACTGAAGCTGAAAGAAAATCTGGTATCACAAACTATGTAATGGGATTATCTTTCATCACTGAAGGTGCAATTCCATTTGCTGCTGCTGACCCTGCTCGTGTAATTCCATCTTGTGTTATCGGGTCTGCTGTGGCTGGTGCTTTGTCTATGGCTTTTGAATGTACTCTTCGTGCTCCTCACGGTGGTATTTTCGTTGTTCCAACAATCGGAAATCCTCTCATGTACTTATTAGCTATAGCTATAGGTGCTGTCGTTTCTATGATTCTCTTAGCTATTTTAAAAAAACCATTAAATAAATAATAATAATAAAATCAATGCAGATTAATTTCTGCATTGATTTTTTATTGACCAAAGCTAACAAATAAGGCTCTAATACTTGCAAAACAGTGTAAACTTTTATAAAATAATATTAGGAAATATACCATAATATAATTTACTTTTAGTCATTTTATTCAGATATATAAATCCCTATTTCTAGCTATAATTAAATTTAAAACTATATTAAATTTTATATTAGTAGGCAGATATCGTTATATTCCAATTTACAATATATTGCTTATTTAGCTAATATATATATACATTAGTAGTATTATTTATATTTTTATATAGCTAAAATTTATTATAATATTATTTTTATTTATAGTCATTAGGAGGTATTTACTATATTGGAAACTCGCACTAATCAAAAGGAAAAACTTCACATTATAGCAATAAAGGGTAAATTAGATATATCTACTGCACAACAAGCAAAAATTGAAATTTTAGATAAAATGACTTCTGGTGACAATATTATAATTGATATGTCTGATTGTAATTACATTTCTAATTATGGTCTATATTTACTTTCTAATATTGCCAACAAAGCTAAATTATTAAATATAAAAGCAATCTTTGTTTCCATAATTGATAAAATATCAGAAATATTTGATTTAACAGGTTTAACAGATACAATTGAACTCGCTCCTTCAATTGATGATGCTATAAAAAAATATGCTCTGATACATTAATGAGGTGTTATCATGCAATTAGATATTCTGCCTACTGATACGTTCAAACAATTTAAAATTAGACGCGGATTTTTCCGCTTAAACGGCTCCTCTATTGTTCCTGGAGGAGTTAATTTTTGCATATATTCAGCTGGTGCTACAAGTTGTGAATTAGTATTATTCAAAGACAGAGCACCTAAACCTTTTGCGATAATTCCATATCCTGAAAATTATCGTGTTGGCAATGTTTTTGCCATGATTGTACTTGATTTAGATTATGAAAATATAGAATATGGTTTTCGCATTGATGGAAAATATGATAAAACCACTGGCGATATTTACGACCGTCATAAAATCATCTTAGACCCTTATGCTAAAATGATTTCAGGACGTAATGAATGGGGTGTATTACCTGACAAAAATAATATATTTCAATATCGCTCTAAAGTAGTAATTAGTGATTTTGAACTTGATTCTGATTTACCACAAAAAGCAGACCATAGTGATTTAATCATTTATGAAGCACATTTGCGAGGTTTTACTCGTCATAAATCTTCAAAAGTAAAACATCCTGGAACTTATGCTGGATTTATCGAAAAAATCCCTTATCTCAAAGAATTGGGTATCAATGCTGTTGAATTTTTACCAATCTTTGAATTTGATGAAAACGAAGATGTCATTAACGATACTATTCGTTATGATAGTAAAGGTAATCGCCTTTTAAATTACTGGGGATATAATCCAATATCTTTTTTTGCGCCTAAAGCAGGCTATGCTGCTAGTGGAAAATACTCCATGCAAAATTATGAATTTAAAAATCTAATTAAAGAATTACATAAAAATAATATAAAAGTTATTCTTGATGTTGTTTTTAATCATACAGCAGAAGGCGATGAACGTGGCCCATATATATCCTTTAAGGGTATTGATAATAAAGCCTATTATATTCTAGGGCCAAATGGTGAATATTATAATTTCAGTGGTTGTGGTAATACTTTAAATTGTAACAATCCAATTGTTCGCCAAATGATTTTAAACTGTCTACGCCATTGGACAGCTGAATATCATATTGATGGCTTCCGTTTTGACTTAGCTTCCATCTTAGGACGCAATCAAGATGGTTCTCCTATGAGTAACCCTCCACTTTTAGAATTATTGACCTTCGACCCATTGCTCAATAATACTATTTTAATTGCTGAAGCATGGGACGCTGGTGGATTATATCAAGTAGGTACATTCCCTGCTTATGGTAAATGGTCTGAATGGAATGGTCATTATCGTGATGATGTTCGCCATTTCCTCAAAGGTGATTTAGGTTTTGCTCAAGCTATAGTAAATCGTATCACTGGTTCTGAAGATATTTACAATCCTTCTAATCGAGGTAATTATGCTTCCATCAACTTCATTACTTGTCATGATGGCTTCACATTGTGGGATTTATTCTCTTACAATGAAAAACACAATGAAGAAAATGGTTGGAATAATACAGATGGTGCTAATGATAATATCAGTTGGAACTGTGGTGTTGAAGGCGAAACAACAAACCCTGAAATTTTGACTTTGCGTAGAAAAATGGTGCGCAATGCTGCAACAATCTTATTCTGTAGCATTGGTATTCCTATGCTTTTAGCTGGTGATGAGTTCTGTAATTCTCAATTTGGCAATAATAATGCTTACTGCCAAGATAATGAAACTTCATGGTTGAATTGGAACCAATTACAAGAAAATCATGACATGTTCTTATTCTTCAAACAGCTAATTGCGTTTAGAAAAGAACATCCTCTTTTCCGCCGTGCTTCTGAGGGTACACCTAAAAATTATCCTGCTGTAAGCTTACATGGTATTAATCCATGGCAGTTTGACTCTTCTCATGGCAATCGTGTTGTCTGTATTATGTTGACAGGCAAAACAGAAGATGGTCGTGATGATTTTATCTATATCGCTATCAATGCTCACTGGGAAAATCATCGCATTAATTTACCATCACTTCCACATGATACGCCTTGGCAGTTAATTATCAATACAGAATTTGATGATAAAGCATTTATCAAACCACAAAATAGACCTAAAATTTACCAACAAAATACATTAAATGCTAGGTCTGTATCTGTATATAATGCTATAATATAGTTATTATATATTTGAGGAGGGATTTTTATGTCTCAAAAATTTTATATTTGTTCACACTGCGGTAATATCATTGCTTTTGTAAAAGATAAAGGCGTGCCTGTTATCTGCTGTGGTGAAAAAATGAAAGAAATTATTCCTGGTACTACTGATGCTGCTGTAGAAAAACACGTTCCTGTGATTTCTCAAGAAGGAAATATTGTTACTGTTTCTGTAGGCTCTGTTGAACATCCTATGATTCCTGAACATTATATTGAATGGATATCACTTGAAACAAATAAAGGCAATCAACGTAAGGTACTACAACCTAATACTCCTCCAACAGCTCAATTTGCTCTTTTAGATGGTGAAGAAGTAATTACAGCTTATGCTTATTGCAATCTTCACAGCCTTTGGAAAGCTTAATATAAAAAACAAAGCCACTCATTATTTATCACTATAATGAGTGGCTATTTTTATTTTTTATATCCAGTTTCAAAATCGACAATATTTTTTAATTCTTTGCCATCTATCAAAGCTTGCAAATTACCTTTAGCGATATTCACTATATTATCTAAGGTCTTTGCCAAATGATATTGACCTGCTGTATGTGGTGTAATATGCAGATTTTTTGTCTGCCATAAAGCACTTGTTTGTGGTAATGGCTCTATATGCGTTACATCAATAGCAGCACCTGCTAAATGATTTGAATTTAAAGCTTCTATTAAATCATCTTCAACTACAGCACTTCCACGACCTGCATTAATAAAGAAGGCACCTTTTTTCATCAAAGCGAATTTTTCTTTATCAAAAATCTGATAAGTCGCTTTCGTTCCTGGCAATACAGTAGCTACTATATCAACTTTAGGTAAATACTCATTTAATTTATCTAGACTAACTAATTCATCCACATAGTCTGGTTTTTCACCAAGGCGACGCTTAATACCGATTACTTTTGCACCTAGGGCTTTTACTCGTTTAGCAAAACAACTTCCTATATCACCTAAACCCACAACTAAGATAGTAGACTCAAAAATAGAAGTTACTTCGCCTTCATCTTTCCATAGAGATTGTTTTTGATTATCGTGATAACTATATAATTTTTTCTGCATAGCCATCAATACAGCAAGCATATATTCAGATAAAGCTAAACCATATGCCCCTGTAGCATTAGTCAATATAGTCTGCATTGGCAAAATATCTTTTTCACAGTATCCATCAGTACCTGCGCTATTTAATTGCAACCATCTTAAATTTTTAGCATCTTTCAATAGACTCGGCTTAACATTGCCAATAATTGCCTCCACATTTTCCACTAGTTCTTTGCCTGGATTGCGTTCATAAATAAATTCTACTTGAGGAAAATTTTGAGCCATTAATACTTTATGCTTATCTTTAAATGGCATCACTACTAAAACTTTCATCTATATCACCTCTATATTTTAATAAAAACCTTCAAAAAATACTCTAACTAATTTTTCTAAAGATTTTTGGTCATCTTTCCCCATAGTTTCTCGTGCTGAATGCATAGCTAAAATAGGAATACCTACATCTAATGTTCTCATAGTCAATAAAGCGGAAGCCATCGAGCCTATAGTTGACCCACCTGGAATATCTGAATTATTTACATACATCTGATAATTTATTTTATATTTTTCACATAAAGCTCTTACGATAGCAATAGCTTCAGCATCTCCTGCATACGATTGACTAGCTGCCATTTTTATAGCCAAACCTTTATTTAATATTGGTTTATTAGTCAAATCATTTTTTTCTACATAATTAGGGTGCATAGCATGAGCTACATCTATAGATAACATAAAGCTCTTTGCTAAATCTGCCAAAAATGCCTGTCTAGTATAGCCAAATGCCATATAAATGCGTTCAATTACATTTGCCAAAACATTAGAAGCTCCGCCTTGTTTTGTTCTACTGCCCACTTCTTCATTATCAAATAAAACGGCTATATCTAAACCTACCTTACGCTTGTCAGCGATAATTCCTTCGATACAAGCTTTAACAGAAGTTATATTATCTAGTCTAGGTGCTGTTACTAATTCACTTGCAAAACCTAAATAATATGGAGTTTCTACTTGATATACAGTTAAATCATAGCTCAAAATCTCCTCTTGAGCGCAAGATAATTCTTCCGCTAACAATTTAATTAATTTACTATTATCATTTGCTAATTCATCTTCACTATTATTTTCAGTTTGCATAAAAGCTAAAGGCAACATTTCTTTTTGTTTACTTATACTTTTACCTGAATTAATACTTCTATCCATGTGAATAGCAAGATTAGGAATAATCATCAATGGTCGTTTAAAATCTACAAATCTCGCATCTGGCTGATAACAATCTTGACCTTTCAAAACGACTTTTCCCGCTATGGATAATGGTCTATCAAACCATGTATTTAAAATCATACCACCATAAATTTCTACATTTAATTTGCCATAATCATTTTGCATAATATCAGCACTAGGTTTTATCTTTAAACAAGGAAAATCTGTATGGCTGACAGCAATTTTCATACCTTCACGCAAATTTTGATGTGGAATAAATGCAATCAATGTTGAATCATATATCTTCGTAAAATATTTTTTATCTGCTTTTAACTGCCAATCTTCACTAAAATCGACTTCTTCAAAGCCATTTTTTATCAAATATGATTGTGCATTTAAAACTGTATGAAATGATGATGTTGAATTGTTAATAAAATTAAATAATGAACCTGTGTAACTCATAAAATCAATCCTCAAAAAATTTAATAAAAATTCTATCAAATTTATTATACTAATATAAATTTATAACATTCAATAACTATTTATAAAAATAAAAAAGAGTATGGCTTACACCATACTCTTTTAATAATCCTATCTATATCAAATTATTTACCGAAGTAACGTTTTAAGAGGCCATTGAAGCCACAACCATGACGAGCTTCGTCTTTAGCCATTTCATGAACTGTATCATGAACTGCATCTAAGCCAAGTTCTTTAGCTAAAGTAGCAAGTTCTTTTTTACCAGCGCATGCACCATGTTCAGCAGCAACACGGAGTTCAAGATTTTTCTTAGTGCTGTCAGTTACAACTTCACCGAGAAGTTCAGCAAATTTTGCAGCATGTTCTGCTTCTTCAAAAGCATAACGTTTGTAAGCATCAGCGATTTCAGGATAACCTTCACGTTCAGCAACACGGCTCATAGCGAGGTACATACCAACTTCTGTGCATTCGCCAGTGAAGTTCTGCTGTAAACCTTCGATAATGCGAGGGTCAGCACCTTTTGCTACGCCTACACGATGTTCGTCAGCGAATACTAATTCACCGGATTGTTCTACAAATTTATCTGCTGGTGCTTTACAAATTGGGCACTGTTCTGGTGCGCTTTCACCTTCATATACATAACCACAAATACTGCAAACCCATTTTTTCATTATAAATTCCTCCAATACTTAGATATATACACATTAAATAAATTGATAATTTCTAATTCCTTATCAATATTGTTTGTTCCTTATGTGTATATTATATGATTATACTAACAATAAATCAAACGCTAAAAATTCCATATTATCTCCTTTTTTCTCCTATTTTCTTTTATATTCTTCATTATTCTATGTTTTACTAAATAAAATTAATTTTTTATAGCTTTTTTTTACTTTTTAATAATTATTATCATTTAGTTATATACTTAAAAAAATACATTAAATAAACTGTAGATATACTTATTTTATGATACAATTAATATACAAAGAATTTAAAATATGAGGATATTCACTCCAGGGAGGTTTTTTTGTTGATAGGTATTATAGTTACAGGACATGGTAACTTTGCATCTGGCCTTGCTTCATCTATTGAAGTTATTGCTGGCAAACAAGATAAATTTGAAGCGATTGATTTTCCTATCGGTTCTACAAATACAGAATTAGCTAAACAATTACAAGAAGCTGTTGAACGTTTAAATTGTTCTGATATTATTTTCTGCACAGATATAGCAGGCGGTACACCTTTTAATCAAAGTGTTATTTTATCTACACATTTACCAAATAGTAAGGTTATCAGTGGAACTAATGTTCCTGTTTTATTAGAAGCACTCTTTAGCAGAGCTAATCAAACAGCTTTAAGTTTATCTGAAATTTTAGTTGATAGTCATCAGTCCAGAATTCAAGTATTCCAATCTCGTTCTCAGAATAAAAAAAATCGAGGAAGTGTTCTTAATGACTAAAATTGCTATTAAGGCTCAAAAAATTTTCACTGCTGATTTTATTGAAAGCAACAAATATCTAGTCATTGAAGATAATAAATTTGCTGGATTTTTCTCTAAAGAAAACGTTGAAAAAGAAAATATTCCTGTAAAAGAATATAATGATGCATTCATTATTCCAGGTCTTATTGATACTCATATCCATGGTGCTGTAGGTCATGACACTATGGACTCCACTCCAGAGGCTTTAAAAAGCATTGGGGATTATCTTTTAACTCAAGGTACTACTACATGGATGCCAACTACAGTAACAGCTCCACTTGAAGATATCAATAAAGCTATTGCCAATGTAGCTGAATGTAAAGATACATTAAATAGTGCTCGTATTCTTGGTATGTTCATTGAAGGACCTTATATCACAAGCAAACACAAAGGAGCTCACCCTGAAGAACATATTCGCCCATTAAATAAAGAAGAAATCGAAAAAATGGCTGAATATAACACTGTAAAATCCATTATCATTGCACCTGAAAAAGAAGATGCACCAAAATTCACTAAATGGATAACACAAGATTTAAAAATCAAAGTTTCCTTAGGTCATAGCAGTGCAAATTACGAAGAAGCTTGTGCTTGTTTTGATATGGGTGCTGATGCTGGTGTTCATACTTACTGTGCTATGGAACAACTCCATCATCGCAATCCTAATTTATTAGGTGCTATCATGACTCGCAATGATGTATATGCCGAACTCATTGCTGATGGTATTCATGTTTCTTTACCAGCTATGAAAATTCTCTTACAGAATAAACCAAAAGATAAAGCTTTACTCGTAAGTGATGCAATTCAAGGCACTGGCTTAAAAGATGGTCGCTATATGCTTGGCACTTTACCATTTAATGTAAAAGATGGAATTGCTCGCATTGATAGTGGTAATCTCGCTGGCAGTACAACAACTCTTTTAAAAGAAGTTCGTCGCCTCATCTTAGAATTACATGAAAATCCTATTCATGCTGTTAATATGGCATCATTAAATCCAGCAAAACGCTTCGGTGTTGATGATGAACTTGGCAGCATTGCCGTTGGTAAAAAAGCCGACTTCCTTATCATAACTCCTGATTATGAACTCAAAGAAACTTGGCTCGATGGAAAATGTGTATTTAAAGCTTAATAATTGATAAAAAACACTTTCTAATTTTTATTTAGAAAGTGTTTTTAGTTTTTGCAGTAATATAGTTTTTATATTATAATTAAGAATTAAGGTTTATCAATTATTAAACTATCTCTTAATGAAAGGATTTTTTTATGAAAAATACTAAGCTACGACCCTTAACTGAAAGTAGCCTATTGACTGCTATAACAGTAATCATTGCTATGGCAGGAATTTATATACCTTTTATTATTTTATTTTGGACTTTACCTATTACAATTATTACAGCCAAACATAATCTTAAATATGGTATATTTAGTGCTTTAATTGCTAGTATTTTATTATGTGTATTTTTAACACCTGTTACTGCCATACCACTTGTCCTAGGTTCAGTGCCTCTAGCTTTAACTTTAGGTTTTGGCTATAATCATTGTTGGTCTGCTGTAAAGATTTTTGCTACATCTTTTGTAGCTTCAATCATTGGTGTATGTCTATTTTTAATATGTACCTTCTATCTCACAGGTATAAATTTATTTGTAGACCAATTAGATGCTTTTAAAACAGCTATGCTTGATACAAAT
Source organism: Megamonas rupellensis DSM 19944 (assembly GCF_000378365.1). Lineage (NCBI taxonomy): Bacteria > Bacillati > Bacillota > Negativicutes > Selenomonadales > Selenomonadaceae > Megamonas > Megamonas funiformis. The sequence goes on from NZ_KB899575.1 coordinate 27,935, forward strand.
GAAATGTTTAATTCTATGGGCATAACTTCCGAAGCTATGATTGATGCACAAAGACAAACTCAGCATTTAATAGAAACTCTTGCGCTTGTCTTACCTATGATTTTTATTTTAAATGCTGTAATAAAATTAGTGATTAATTATATTGCTAGTTCTTTTTTATTAAAACGCTTGGGAACTACAAATATTAATTCTTTGCCACCATTTAGATTATGGCGTTTCCCTAAAGTTTTCATATATATATATGCCTTTTCTTTAATCGGCATGTATTGGGGCGATACTCGCAGTATTACTCTACTTTATCAAATTGCTCTAAACACTTATTTATGTGCTAATGTCTTAGGTTTAGTACAAGGTTTATCTGTCATAAGATTTTTTTATAAATTAAAAAATTGGCCAACTGCTGTTTGGATTTTCATTATCATTATGTTATGTCTAAACATGATAATTGCTCAAATCATTGCTCTTGCTGGCTTCTTTGATATGATTTTTGATTATCGAAAGAAATTCAAAAATAGCAATGATGTTTAGGAGGTAATTTTATGCCTAATAAATTATCCACTTGGATTGATATATGTGTTACTTTAATAGTTTCTTTGATATTATTAGTCATATTATTTCAATACAATTGGTATATATTTAGTGGCGGTATTGTTTTATGGATATGTTTATTCTTTTATCTAAAAGAACGCAGTATTGAACGACGCAAAAATCTAAAAGCTTACTATGAAAATGTCATTAAAAATGTAAATGAATTATCTAATTATGCTTTGGAACAATTACCTCAAGTAATCATGGTTATCAATAAAGATTTACGTTTAGAATGGTATAATCATGAATTAGAACGCTGGCTCAAGCAACCACCTGAAATAGGTTCTTTTATAACTGATATTTGGCCAAACATTCCTATCGATAATATTTGGAACCGCAATGGTCAATATATCTTTTCTCAAGATAATAAATTCTACATGGTAATCTATCGACCAGTAAATACTGATGACGATAGCCATTTAATGACTTTATATATCTATGATATTTCAGAATATGAACGTTTTAAATTAGATACAGCTATGCGTACTATGGTATTTGGCTATATCCAAATAGATAATTATGATGACGTTATGCAAGGGTTAAGTGAAGCTCAACGTACATCTATCTTATTTGAAGTCAATAGTCTTTTAGATAAATGGTCTCATTCTCTAGGTGGATTACTTCGTCGTATCTCTGATGATATGTATGTAATCATCTTAGAACGCCATGCTCTTGATTTAGCTGTCAGTGAAAAATTCGATATCTTAGACAAAGTTCGCAATCTTCATGGCGATAACAAATTCCCTGTTACTTTGAGTATCGGTTTAATCCAAAGCAGACCAAAAACTTCTATGGAAGAATTAGGTGCTCTTGCTCAATCTCACCTTGACTTAGTATTAGGTAGAGGTGGAGACCAGGTAGCTGTTGACTTAGATGGTAAAGTTCAATTCTTTGGTGGAAAATCCAAAGCTGTAGAAAAACATACCCGTGTAAAAGCTCGCGTTGTCGCTCATGCTGTTTTTGAACGCATGGAAGCTGCTGATGTTGTGTTTGTTATGGGACATCACAATGAAGATTTTGATAGTTTAGGCTCTGCCATAGGTGTATCGCGTATGGCTCGTCAAATGGGAAAACCTGTTTATATCATTTTAAGTGATATGAATGAAGGCATAGATAAATTAATCAGTCTTTGCAAAACTGATAAAGACTTTGAAAATCTCTTTATCACGCAAAAAGAAGCGCTAGCAATGACTGCTTTAAATCCTGTATTATTCGTAGTCGATACACATATACCTCATCTTGTGGCTAGTCCTGATTTATTGCAATCAATAAATCATGTCATTGTAATCGACCATCATCGTCGTTCTGAAAATGTAATCAAAAATGCATTATTAATCTATATTGAGCCATATTCTTCTTCTACAAGTGAATTGGTAACTGAATTATTGATGTATTTCAATGAAAATATCAAGTTATCACGTTTAGAAGCTACTGCTCTTTATTCTGGTATAGTTGTCGATACGAAAAACTTCCGTGTCAATACTGGTGTTCGTACATTTGATGCTGTATCGCATTTACGTCGTTGTGGTGCTGACCCTGAAGTAGTTCATTATTTATTCCGCACAGATTATGAAACTAATCTTGCTGAATGTACTGCTATTGCTAATTCTATTTTCTATCCAGAAGGTTTAGTTGTAGCAGTTTGCCCTGATAATGCCAATAGTATTCAAGCTATATCAGGAAAAATCGCTGATGATTTATTGGGAATTGAAAATGTACGCGTGAGTATTGTATTTTTCCGCTTAAAAGATAATGTCATTGGTGTAAGCGCTCGTTCCACTGGTGAAATCAATGTCCAAGTCATCATGGAACAATTTGGTGGTGGCGGTCATCAAAATGTGGCTGGCTCTCAAGTAAAAAATAGACCTTTAAAAGAATTAAAACAAGATGTAGTAAATACTACATTGTCATATATGAAAGAGGCTGATAAGAATGAAAGTAATAATGTTGCAAGATCTTAAAAAAGTTGGTAAAAAAGGCGATATCGTAGAAGTTGCTGAAGGATATGGTAGAAATTTCCTCATCGCTAAAAAATATGCAGTAGAAGCAACTAAACAAAATATAAATGTAGCTCAAGCTCAGAAAAAATCTGCTGAACGCAAAAAACAACAAGCTAGTGATGAAGCTCGTTTAATGGCTTCGCAATTATCCCAAGTAGAAATCACTATTCCTGTTCGCGTTGGCGAAGGCAGTCGTTTATTCGGCTCTGTTACAAGTAAAGATGTTGCTTTAACACTTAAAGAAAAACACAATATTGATATTGATAAACGCAAAATCGATATAAAAAATATAACTTGTCTCGGTGATTACACTGCAACAATCAAAGTTCACCCTGAAATAACAAGTACAATCACTGTACACGTTGTAGAAAAATAAGAGGCAATTATGAGTATATTTTCTCGTTTTTTCAAATCTAAAAAAAAATCTCGAACAACTAAGGCTGCTGTAAAATTACAGCAGCCTAATATTTCTACTACAAAAGTTGAAAATTCTCCTAAAGAAATCGTAGTTGAACCTATAGACCATGATATTGATGCTCTTTATGATATCTTAGTCGATATCGAAGGTGCTGACCGTCTTGTATTAAAAGCGAGTAAATTAGAAGCTTTAACGCTAATTCGCTCGAATAACCGCAATCAACGTATCTTAGGTCTACAAAAAATAGTTTATGAAAATCCTACTTTAGATAAATTGCCTAAAGATAATGAAATTCCTACACTTTTAAAAGAAATGATGGATTATCTAGCCAATATTATGGCACGTCGTTCTTTTGAAGATGAATTAGAAAAACGCATATCTGCGAAGATGGAAGAAAATCATCAAGATTATATTTTCGATATAAAAAAACAAATCCTTAAAGAAGAAAGTTCTCTTAAAGAGTCTTCTCAATCATTAGCAAAACTAAAACAGCTAGAAGATAAAAATAAAATTCATCTAACAAAATCCATCATGGAATTGTTACGACCAGAAAATTTATCTGAAATTATAGGACAAGAAAGAGCTATTAAAGCTTTAAAAGCAAAATTAAGCTCACCTTATCCTCAACATCTAATACTTTATGGCCCTCCTGGCGTAGGGAAAACAACTGCTGCAAGGCTTGTACTTCAAGAAGCATGTACTCAGCCACATACACCATTTAATGCTGATGCACCTTTTGTGGAAACAGACGGCACTACACTTCGCTATGACCCTAGAGGTATAGCCAACCCTCTACTCGGTTCTGTTCATGACCCTATTTATCAAGGAGCTCGTAGAGATTTAGCCGACAGCGGTATTCCTGAACCAAAACCAGGGCTTGTTACAGATGCTCACGGTGGTATTTTATTCATTGATGAAATCGGGGAACTTGATGATACTTTACAAAATGAATTATTAAAAGTCCTTGAAGATAAGCGCGCTTATTTTGACTCTGCTTATTTTGAGCCAAACGACCCTAATGTACCAGAATATATCAAAAAATTATTCACTGAAGGTGCGCCTGCTGATTTCGTTTTAATTGGAGCTACCACTCGCGATAGCTATTATTTAAATCCAGCTCTTCGTTCTCGTTGTGCTGAAATCTATTTTGAACCGCTGACTCCAAAGCATATTGAAACTATAGTTTTAAATGCTGCTCATAAACTAAATGCTAAATTAGATGATGAAGTAGCCCAGATTATCAGTGAATATACAATTGAAGGACGTAAAGCTATCAATATCTTAGCTGATGCTTACAGTAATGCTCTCGTTCGCCAAGAAAATGATATGAATAATATATTAATCACTAAAGAAGATATCTATACTGTAGCTCAAGTAAGTCGCTTAACACCATTTATCACTAAAAAAGCTTCTGACACTAGTGAGATTGGTAAAATTTTTGGCTTAGGCGTTGCTGGTTTCATTGGTTCTGTTATCGAAATTGAAGCTATCGCTTTTAAAGCTCATGAAAAAGGTAAAGGTATCTTGCGTTTTAATCAAACAGCTGGCTCTATGGCTCAAGACTCTGTCTTCAATGCTGCTGCTGTTGTGCGCAAACTCACAAATGAAGATATCCATGATTATGATATTCACATCAATATAATCGGTGGCGGTAATATTGATGGGCCATCTGCTGGAACAGCGATTTTAATAGCTTTGATTTCTGCTATTACCCAAAAACCAATTCGTCAGGATATCGCCATTACTGGTGAAATCTCTATTCAAGGATTAGTTCGTCCTGTAGGTGGTGTCTTTGAAAAAGCTTATGGTGCTAGCCAAGCTGGCATCAAGACCTTGATTATTCCTGAAGAAAATGCTAAAGATATCCCTCCTGATTTACATGGCTTAAAAGTACATCCTGTTAAAACAGCACAAGAAGCTTTAGCATTCGCTTTTGATAAAATTTAAGAGGTGATTATTTTTGATAGATAGAGTACCTCCCCAAAATATAGAAGCTGAGCAAGCTGTTTTAGGTGCTATGCTCATTTCTAAAGAAGCTATTGCTGAATCTGCTCAAATTTTAAATCCACAGGATTTTTATCGCGAGGCTCATCGCATTGTTTTTGAAGCAATGCTTGATTTATCCAATCGCAATCAGGCAGTCGATAATTTAACTGTCATTGAACAATTAAATAAAACAAATCAATTAGAAAAAGTTGGCGGTATTGCCTTTGTTACTGCACTTGCCAATACTGTACCTACAGCTGCAAATGTAGTTTTTTATGCTAAGATAGTCAAAGAAAAGGCTCTCATGCGTCATCTCATCAATACAGCTACAGCCATTGCTGCTATGGGTTATGAAGGTGCTGATGATGCTGATAGCATCATGGATAAAGCCGAAAAAATGATTTTAGAAATCGCTTCCAATCGCAAAACTGGCGATTTCACACCTATTAATCAAATTGTCATTGATACTTTTAGCAAAATTGAAAATCTATATGAATCAAAAGGTGGTCTAACAGGTTTATCCACTGGCTTTAAAGACTTAGATAAACTCACCGCAGGGCTTCAACCTTCTGATTTAATCTTAGTAGCTGCCAGACCTAGTATGGGGAAAACAGCCTTTACTTTAAATATAGCTTCTCATGTTGCTTTAAAAGAAAATAAACCTGTAGCCTTTTTCTCTCTTGAAATGTCCAAAGAACAATTAATGCAACGTATGCTCTGTGCAGAAGGGCTTGTCGAGTCTCAACGATTACGCGTTGGTGATTTAGATGAACAAGATTGGCAAAAATTAATTGCCGCTGCTGATAAATTTTCTAAAGCACCACTTTATATTGATGATACTCCTGGTATCAGCATCATGGAACTTCGCTCCAAAGCTCGCCGACTTCAACAAGAAAAAGGTTTAAGCTTAGTATTAATCGACTATTTGCAATTAATGCAAGGTAGAGCAAATAAAAATGGCGATAATCGACAACAAGAAATCTCTGAGATATCTCGTTCTTTAAAATCTCTAGCTCGTGAACTCAATGTTCCTGTAATTGCACTTTCTCAGCTTTCTCGTAGCGTAGAGTCAAGACAGATAAAAAAACCAATGCTCAGTGACCTTCGTGAATCTGGTTCACTAGAACAAGATGCCGATATCGTTATGTTTTTATACCGTGAAGATTATTACAATGCTGAAACAGAAAATAAAAATATAACTGATGTCATTGTCGCAAAACATCGTAATGGTCCTGTTGATACTGTTCAATTATTCTTCCATAAGGAATTTACAAAATTTGCAGATTTACTTCGTACTCAAGATAATATTTAACAAAACAAGCTATATTAATCGTAAAATTAATATAGCTTTTTATTATGCACATATGTATCGTAAACTTATAATCCCCATTTTCATTGACACTAAAGTACATAAAATGCTATTATATGAAGGTAAAAGCTACATATAGATTTTACAAATAAAACTCAAATCCTTGACATAGTGTCTATTTGAGTTCTTTTTGCTGTTATCAGTAGAAAATTTATGCTGGTTTTAAATATGAGGAGGAAATTTTTAAATGATTGAACGCTATACCAATCCTGAAATGGGAAGAATTTGGACTCTCCAACACGAATTTGAAGTAATGCTAGAAGTTGAAATTACAGCTTGTGAAGCTATGGCAGAACTTGGTCAAATTCCTGTAGAAGCTGCTAAAAATATTCGTGAAAAAGCACAGTTTAACTTAGAACGCGTTAAAGAAATTGAAAAAGTTACTAATCATGATATTATCGCATTTTTAACTAACGTTGCTGAATACGTTGGTGAAGATTCTAAATATATCCATAAAGGATTAACTTCCAGCGACGTAAAAGATACAGCACTCGGCATTATGATGAAAAAATCCGCTGAGCTTATTTTAGAAGACCTCAAAAATTTACGTGATGTTTTAAAACGTCAAGCTAAAAAATATAAACACACTGTTTGTATTGGTCGTACTCATGGTATCCATGCAGAACCAATGACTCTCGGTTTAAAATTTGCTTTATGGTATGATGAAGTTTGCCGTGATATCGAACGTGTTGAACACGCTAAAAAAATCGTTGCTGTTGGTAAACTTTCTGGTGCTGTAGGTACTTATTCCAATATTGACCCTCGTATTGAAGAAATCACTTGCAAAAAACTTGGCATTGAACCTGTAAAACTTGCAACACAAGTTATTCAGCGTGATCGCCATGCAGAATATATGACTACTCTTGCTATTGTAGCTAGCACATTTGAAAAAATCGCTACAGAATTACGTAACCTTCAACGTACAGATATCCGTGAAGTTGAAGAATATTTCCAACCAGGTCAAAAAGGTTCTTCTGCTATGCCTCATAAACGTAATCCAATCACTGGTGAACGTATCTCCGGTATGGCTCGCCTTGTTCGTGGTAACGCTATTGCAGCTATGGAAGATATCACTCTTTGGCATGAACGCGATATTTCCCATTCTTCCGTTGAACGCGTAATTTTACCAGACAGCACTATCAACGTTGATTACTGCTGCCGTAAATTAACAAACCTTTTAGATAAACTTCTCGTTTATCCAGAAGCTATGATGGAAAATCTTAACAAAACCGGCGGTCTTATCTTCAGCCAACGCATCATGCTCGCTGTTGTAAGCAAAGGCGTACTTCGTGAAGATGCTTACAAATGGGTTCAAAGAAATGCTATGGCTAGATGGCTCAAAGGCGAAGATTTCCGCACAAATGTAGAAAAAGACCCAGATATCACAAAATATCTCACTAAAGAAGAAATCGACAACTGCTTCGATTATCAATGGTTCTTACGCAATGTAGACATGATTATGGCTCGTTTCGGTATTGAATAAGCAGTTAATATTAAACTTGAGTAATAGAGAGGAAGTTTTCTTATGTCAACAGTTGTTGTAACTGGTACCCAATGGGGTGATGAAGGTAAAGGTAAAATCGTAGACTATTTAGCAGAAAAAGCTGATATAGTTGTACGTTATCAAGGTGGTAGTAATGCAGGTCATACTGTTACAGTAGACGGCAAAGAATTTAAACAAAGACTCATGCCATCTGGTATGCTCTATGATAATAAAATTTGTGTGATTGCAAATGGTGTAGCTTTTGACCCTGAAGTAATCCTTCAAGAAATGGAAGCTCTAAAAAAAGATGGTTACTCTGTTGACGGATTACGTATCTCTAATCGTGCTCACGTTGTAATGCCTTACCATCGTCTTATGGACGGTCTTGAAGAAGAAAACAAAGGCGAATTAAAAATCGGTACTACTAAACGTGGTATTGGCCCATGCTATATGGACCGCGATAACCGTATTGGTATCCGCGTTTGTGATTTAATTGATGAAGAAACATTCAGCGAAAAATTAAAAACAGCTCTTGAAACTAAAAATCGTGAGCTTGTAAAACTCTATGGTAAAGAACCATTAAACTATGAAGATATTCGCACTGAATATCTCGGTTACGCTGAAAAACTCAGAAAACATGTAATTGATACTTCCGCATTCTTAAATAGAGAAATCAATGCTGGTAAAAAAGTAATGTTTGAAGGCGCTCAAGCTACTATGCTTGATATCGACCATGGTACTTATCCATATGTTACTGCTTCTCATCCAACAGCTGGTGGCGTAAGCTCCGGTGCTGGTGTAGGCCCTAACAAAATCGATAAAGTAGTAGGTATCGTAAAAGCATATTGCACTCGCGTTGGTGAAGGTCCTTTCCCAACTGAACAGCTCAACGAAATCGGCGATAAAATCCGTGATTGCGGTCATGAATATGGTACAGTTACAGGTCGTCCTCGTCGTACTGGTTGGCTTGATGCTTGCGTAGTTCGCTATGCAGGTTACCTCAGTGGTATTGATTATATGGCAGTTACTCGCCTTGATATCCTCGATACTTTCGATGAAATCAAAATGTGTGTAGCTTATAAATACAATGGTGAAATCTTAGATGAAATGCCTGCAAGCTTAAAAGTTCTTGCAAATGTAGAACCAGTTTATGAAACATTCGCTGGTTGGAAAACAGACATTTCTGGCATCAGAAAATATGAAGATTTACCAGAAAATGCACGTAAATATTTAGAAAGAATGGCGCAGGTTACAGGTATTGGTCTTGGATTTGTTTCCGTAGGTCCAAACCGTGATCAGACAATCATTCTTCATGATGTATTTTAATTAATGATACAACAAAAGCCTAGAGATTAAGTTCTCTAGGCTTTTTTATATTATTAATTAAAATTTTATAGATTACCTTTTAAGCCAATAGCTTCTGCTTCAGTCTTCATGCCTTCAATAGTTTCCTTGATGACTTCATCTAAGCTCATACCTAACATTTCACAGCCATCTTTTACAATCTGACGATTTACACAGAGGCAAATGATTTATCTTTAAATTTCTTTTTAACTGATTTTACTTCTAAATCTAATACACTTTTTGAAGGTCGCATCAAGCAAAGCGCATTGATAAGTCCAGTTAATTCATCTATAGTAAATAACACTTTTTCCATGATATGTTCCGGTTTCACATCAGAACATATGCCATAACCATGACTACATACTGCATGAATATAAAAATCATCAATTCCTTCTTCTTGCATGATTTCTACAACTTTATGACAATGTTCTTCCGGAAATTGTTCATAATCTAAATCGTGAAGTAAACCCACTACTCCCCATTTTTCTACATCTTCATTATTTAGTTTTGCAAAATACTTCATTACAGCTTCTACTGCCAATGCATGTTTTTGTAAGCTAGGAGTTTTTGTATATCTTGTCAATAATTCCCAAGCTTCTTGTCTTGTCAACATTTTACCCATAATCAAAATCAGCCCTTCTCTTTATTATGTATAAAATTAATAAGAATTTTAATTTTAGTTTACCACTATTTTCTAAAAAAATAAAAAAGTTTATCTAAATGATTATACTTTATTTCCTTTTGATTTTAACTTTTCCATTTTATATTGCTGTCTTAATTGCCCAAATCTCTTCACTCTAAATTTCAAAAGCATATTCATAAAGAATTTTACTAATAACCCTGTAGCAAAAGCTGAAACAAGTGTTCCTTCTCGTATTCCTTCAATAGTGCCAAAATAATATAATGATAATCCACCAGCTATAGCAACGAGTGACCAATCAAAAATAACCTTTATCTTGCCAAAGTCTAATTTCCAATGAGTAGCAATCGCATTTACTAAACCTTCACCAGGAAGCATAACCACACGTCCTAATAATTGGCATGTAACACCTATTCCCATACAAATACAACCGATTAACAATACTAAAATATGTTGATAATAAGCTTGAAGATGGAGCCAACTAAATATATACATAAATAAATCAATAAACGCACAGAAAATAAAAGTCATTGGCACTTGTAAAATCTGTACCCATTCAAATTTATTGCGTAAAATAATAGGTTGTAAAATAAACATCAATGAACTAACTGCAAAATTAAATTGACCAACTGTAAATGGCAATGCCAAGCTCAATACATATGGTACACTAGAAATTGGAGAAGTCCCTAACGCTGATTTGATGATTAAAACAATTCCTAAAGACATAAATGTAAGTCCAATTAAAAAAATACCATATCTTTTTATCATGTAAATTTTCCTTTCTTGTATTATATTATTACTTAACTATTTAATTATTTTAAAACTAAACAAAAAATTTTTCAATAGTTTATAGTAATTAAAATCTATATATTTATAGTTTAAATTTATTAACTATATTATTATTTAATCATATAAGTTTAATAATAATTTTCTTATTAAATTGAAGATAGATAAAAAAATATAAAAAAACAGCACTATTAAAATTTAGTGCTGCTTTCTTATTTCTAACTTAAATTTTAACTAATTCATATTCACAAGTGCCAAGTCCAATTTTTTCAGCATGTTCAAGACATACATGCCAATTTGTATTTGGATGAGTATTATGGAAATGGTCATGTCTTGCTGCTTCAATACTATCTTTTAAGATATTATCAGCTAGTTCAGAGCCAGCGATTACTGGTGCTTCATTTACAATATCTGCACTAGCTTGGTCAACTGCTACTGGGTCAAAAGAAGCTACCATACCAAGATTTGGTACAATTGGCATATCATTTTCACCATGGCAATCACAGTTTGGAGAAACATCTGTAATGATATTGATATGGAAATGTGGTCTACCATTTAAAATAGCATAAGCATATTCTGCCATACGTCTATTTAATAAATCTTCAGCATTCCAATTTGTAGGTTTAATAGCATCAAAATGACAAGCACCGATACAACGACCGCAACCTAAACATTTATCTGGGTCAATATAACATTTTCTATCTGTGATAATTGGTGCACCATGAGCACAAATTCTACTACAAGCGCCACAGCCTACACATTTATCTGTATCTACGCTTGGTTTTCCATCACAATGCATTTCCATTTTACCAGCACGAGAGCCACCGCCCATGCCAATATTTTTAATTGCTCCACCAAAACCAGTCATTTCGTGACCTTTAAAATGAGATAAATCAATAATGATATCTGCATCCATTAAAGCTTGACCGACTTTAGCTTCTTTTACATATTCACCATTTGGTACTGGAACATAAGCTTCATCTGTACCTTTTAAACCATCTGCAATAATTACCTGACAACCTGTAGTGAATGGATTATATCCGTTTTCATAAGCTGCGTCCATATGTTCTATAGCGTTTTTTCTACGACCTACATATAAAGTATTGCAATCTGTTAAAAACGGTTTACCACCGCGAGCTTTTACTACATCAGCTACAACTTTAGCATAATTTGGACGAAGATATGCTAGATTTCCTGGTTCACCAAAATGAATTTTAATGGCTACAAATTTATTTTTAAAATCAATTTTATCAATACCAGCTTTAACCATTAAACGTTCAAGTTTTTGTAATAGATTTTCTTTACCTGGATATGCGCGCATATCAGTAAAATAAACTTTAGCTTTTTCCATGACTACCTCTCCTATGTATATTATTTATACCATATAATACCATAATATAAATATAGTTTTCTACATACATAGTCATTTTACAACTTAAAGTACACTTCAAGTCAATAAAAAATCCCTAGCTTTCGCTAAGGATTAATTAAAACATATTTATTTACTTACAGCAAAACGTTTGCCAAAATCTTCACAAGTATTTAAGCCATCTTCATCTGGTGTTTCATTGATGATTAAGCCATTTTCAAATAAATCAGCACCAACTTCTTTAACTTGTTCTTCCCAAGTTGTCATCCATTCGCCACTGCCCCAACCATAAGAGCCAAATAAAGCTACGGATTTACCATTTAAAGAATTTATCATCTCATCAAAAACTGGCTGAAATTCACATTCTTCCAAAACTTCTGCACCCATAGCAGGACAGCCTAGAATAAGCCCATCATAATCATTTATTGAAGCTACATCAAAATCACTTACAAAATATAAATCGCAAGATACTCCTGCACCATCTACACCTGTTTTAATTGCATTTGCCATTGCTTCTGTATTACCAGAACCACTCCAATAAATAATCGCTATTTTATTCATCAAAAAACCTCCTAAAGTTCAACTTAAACAGCTTTTACTAAATCTTCTATTGATTGCCCTTGTGATAAACAAGCACAAAAACGGTCTGAGCATTCTGCGTATTTTGCAAATAATCTTTCAGCTCGTTTTGTATCTGAATATACTTTCCATTGACCACAGATTTTGAAATGACGTCCGCTATTTTCAATAAAACCTTTTACATCTTCTAGCGGATAGCCTAAAAATATGCCAATCTCATGAGGAAAGCCTTTTTGCAAGCTCATGCGAGTCTTTAAATAATTTAAGCATTGATTTAGATTTTTAAAATTCACATAGCCATAAAAACTTAAAAACTCTTGAACTTTATCTTCTTGAATTACCTGATTTAAAGCATTTTGGCGATAAATGAAGAGTAACAACCAATTATCTGTTTCTGATATTATAAAAAATCTTATGCCTTTACATTCCATGCATTTCTTATATCGCTTTAATATCAAATGACAATTTTTTATACGTTGTTTATTAAATGAAATCAAACTACCTGGCTTTATACCTTCTAATGTTGGAGCGCCATGAAAAGCCAACATAGTTTCTACATTATCACATACTCTCATTTTTTCACCTCTTTAAATTGATAATCATTATCATAAATGTATTATATAATAATTGATAATAGTTTTCAATAATAATTTTAATCAAAATAACTACTTTTTCAAATAAAAATAGATATAATAAAAATAAATAGTTCTTCGCTTAAATTTAATATGCTAAGAACAAATAACACTACGGATGTGATTTTATGTATACGAAACTATTTATCAATAAAAGCTTACAAAACAATGAATTCAAGCAAATAATTTCCCTTTTAAAACAGAAAAGTATCTCGATATCATTTGTAGAAACTAAAACAGATTTTACAGATAAAGATAATGCTTTATTCATTGGTATCAATGCCCAAGATAGCGATTTAGCCCAAGAATTAAATATAGATTTTGCCCTTGCTACATGGTCTTGCCATGATTTTAAACATATTCAAGCAAAATATTATTTCCGTCAACCCTATGATATTTTAAATACATTAACTATGATTGAAAAACCATATATCAATCATAAATGGCTTACAACTGCTATGGAAATGCAATTTATCGCTCAAGCTGGTCTTGCTTATACTAAAGATGATTTTGATTATGAACGCTTCACTAGACTTAGCGAAATGGCTGCTGAAATCATGAGCGAATATGTAGATCTACCTGTAGAAAAAGTAAAAACTCTATTTTGCAATGAGACTGGTTATCAAACACCAAAATTAGATACACGTTCTGTTATCTTCAAAGATGATAAAATACTGCTCGTCAAAGAACGTGATGGTCGTTGGTCTCTCCCTGGTGGCTGGGTAGATGTCAACCAATCCATCTGCGATAATCTCATCAAAGAAGCTAAAGAAGAAGCTGGTCTTGATGTCATTCCTACTAGATTAATCGCAATACATGATAGAAATCGCCACAATGTGCCATTATACGCTTATGGCATAACTAAAATCTTCATGCTCTGTGAAGTCATCTCCGGCAAATTCAATCAAAATATAGAAACAAGTGATAGTGCTTATTTCACGCTAGATAATCTTCCTAATCTATCTCTAGGTAAAAATACAAAAGAACAAATTGAGCTTTGTTTTGCTGCTTATAAAGATAAAAATTGGGTACCAGTCATTGATTAATAAAATGATTAAAATTCACATGATTATTTTTTGATTATTTTTTTGTTAAATTGATTATGTTTATATACAAAATAAATATATTTTTATTTGCATTTTTATTTTATCTAAATGATATTAAAGTTTTAAGTTTTCTGACAAAAGCAAGATTTTATAGTTTTTAAATTCATTTTTTTATATAACAATCGCATATATATTAATAATTAAGTATCTATAATATATTGCTAATATTATAAAAAACAATATATTATAGATATTTTTTTATAAAAACAGTTAAAATTATATACATAAGATACACATAAATAACTCAAAAGTTAAACATAAATTATTCAAAGGTGGTTTTTTTAATGATTAATATTGGTATTATTGGTGCTGGACGTATCGGTCGTGTTCATGGTGAAAGTATTTCTAAATTTGTTCCTAACGCAAAAGTAAAAGCAATAGCTGACCCATTCTTAAATGATAACACTATAGCATGGGCAAACGCTCTTGGCATTACTGAAACTTATACAGATTATAAAAAAATATTGGCTGATAAAGATATTCAAGCTGTTCTCATTTGTGCTTCTACTGATATGCATTCTCCTCTTTCTATAGAAGCTATTCAAGCTGGTAAACATGTTTTCTGTGAAAAACCTATTGACCATGATGTTAATAAAATCAAAGAAGTTCTTGATGTTGTTAATGCATCTGGTCTTAAATATCAAGTTGGTTTCAATCGTCGTTTTGACCATAATTTCCGTGCAATTAAAGAAGCTGTAGCTTCTGGCAAAATTGGTAAACAACAAATTATAAAAGTAACATCTCGTGACCCAGAAGCTCCACCTATTGAATACGTTAAAGTTTCTGGTGGTATTTTCCTCGATATGACTATTCATGATTTTGATATGGTTCGTTATCTTTCCGGAAGTGAAGTTACTGAAGTATTTGCTGTAGGTTCTGTTACAGTTGATCCTGCAATTGGCGAAGCTGGTGATATTGATACTGCTGTTATCACTTTAAAACTAGCAAATGGTGCTACTGCTGTTATTGATAATTGTCGTAAAGCAGTTTATGGTTATGACCAACGTGCTGAAGTTTTTGGAACTAAAGGTGCTATTGCAATCTCCAACGACTCTAATTCTAATGCAGTATTTAGTGGCGAAGAAGGTGTTGTAGCTGAAAAACCTATGTATTTCTTCTTAGAACGTTATATGATGGCATATGCTCATGAAGTTAAATCTTTTGTTGATGCTATTGAAAATGACACTGAAACAGAAGTTAATGCTAATGATGGCTTACAACCAGTTTTAATTGGTCTTGCTGCTAAAAAATCTGTACAAGAAGGTCGTCCTGTAACTATTAAAGAAATTGCTGATGAATATAATCTATAAGTCTTTAATATAAAATAATTAGCAAGGATAAATTTATCCTTGCTAATTATATATGCTTATAGTAAACATTATTATATAGAATTTATTTTATATTTTAATTTTTAGCAATTTTCTTATTTTATTGAGAGGAGTATATTTATGAATAATGCACAGGCTTCTAGTGGAAAATTATCTTGGACAACCCGTGTAGCATATGGTTTAGGTGATACAGCTCAAAACGTCGTTTGGGGTGCAATGAGTATCCTCACTTTTTTCTATACTGACTATGCTGGTATTGATGCTAGCGTTGTTGGATTAGTAATGCTTCTATCCAGATGTTTTGATGGTGTATCTGATGTTATCATGGGTTTTTTAGTAGAAAAAACTAATTCCAAATGGGGTAAATCTAGACCTTGGATTTTATGGACTAGCTTACCATTTGCAATCTCCATTGTATTAATTTATACAGTACCTCAAACTACATCTGCACTTCAATTTGCATATATTTTTGTAACATATAATTTATGTACTACAGTTTGTTATACAGCTTTAAATTTACCTTATGGTAGTTTATCTGCAATGATGACTCGTATCTCTAAAGAACGTGATATGCTCAGTATCTTTAGAATGGCTTTATCTCCTCTTGGTAAAATTTTAGCAGTATCTGCTACTTTACCACTTATTAAAGTATTCGGTGATAACCAGCTTGCTTGGGTAAAAGTTATGTCTATCTGGGCTGTTTTAGCTCTTTTATTGTTACTTATTTGCTTCTATAAATGTAAAGAAACTGTTGTTCTTGAAAAAACACAAAAAACTGAAAAAATTCCAGCTAGACAAGCATTACGCTTCTTAGCTCTAAATAAATATTTCTGGATTGCAATGACTATTTGGACAATGCAAAATGTTATTGCTTGTATCACTGGTATCATTTTACCTTATTATTGTAAATATATCTTTTTTGATGATTCCTTATATGGCTTACTTTATTTAGTAGAAACTATTGTTATGATCGCTGTCATTCTCTTAGTTTGTCCTACATTACTAAGAAAATATGGCAAACGCAATATGTCTTTAGTTGGTATCATTTTAGCCTTAATTGGTCATTTAATATATCTAATCAATCCAATGGATTTCAACTGGGTAGTAGCTAGTTGTGTCATTCGTGGTATTTTCTTTGCTCCACTTTGCTCCGTTATTTTTGGTTTCTTTGGTGATTGTATTGAATATAGTCAATGGAAATTCCATGTTCGCCAAGAAGGTCTTATTTTCTCTGGTGGCTCTGTAGGTACAAAAATCGGTTCTGGTGTTACTAGTGCAGCTTTAACTGGCTTATTATCTTATGCTGGATATGTTTCTTCTGCTAGTGGCCTCATCACTCAACCTCAAAGTGCTATTGATATGATTGTTAGTCTTTATATGTATGGACCAATCTTAGTATGGATTGTTCTTATAATTGTTTTATTAGCTTACAACTTAGATAAAATATATCCTCAAATTATGAAAGATTTAGCTAAACGCGAAGCTGAAGGCAAATTATAATCATTCATTTGAAAGGATTGATTTTACAATGCTAAAAGATAATATGTATATTACAATAACTAGACAATATGGTAGTGGTGGCAAAGAAGTAGCTAATATTGTAGCTAAAAAATTAGGTATTAACTGTTATGATCGTAAAATCGTACATTTAGCTGCTGAAAGATTCCATAATTCCACAGAACCTATATCAAATGAAGTTATGGAAGACTTAATTACTACTTCCTATTCAATGCCTGGTTCTTTAGGAGATTATTCTTTTGAAAGTATTCCCTTTTACAACAAAATGTTTAAAGAGCAATCTATCGCCATTTTAAAATTAGCACAAAAAGGAAGTGCTGTATTCTTAGGTAGATGTTCTGATTATATTTTAAAAGATTATCCAAATACTTTTTCCTTCTTTATCTATGCTGATGATGATTTTAGACAAAATAGAGCTAAAGATCATTATGGAAATAATACACTAGAACAATTAGATAAAGAAGACAAAAATCGTAAAAGATATTATGCTTACTATACTGGTCAAACTTGGGGAGAAGCACAAAACTATGATTTAATGATAAATGTTAGTAACATTCCTTTAGAAAAAGCTGCTGACTTAATCATTGAATACATTAAACTTCAACAAAAATAATATAAGATTTAAGAGATAAAGTTTTTACTTTATCTCTTTTTTAATTAAATGTATTATTGATATCCCAAAATATAAATATTATAATGAATTATCATTAAGATATTTTAAAGGATGAATGTAAATGGCTATTACTCTACAACAAATTGCAGATTTGGCTGGTGTTTCACGTGGAACAGTAGATAGAGCTCTTAATAATCGTGGTCGTATAAAACCCGAAGTAGAACAACGTATTAAAAAAATAGCTAAAGATGTAGGTTATAAACCTAGTAGAGCTGGTAGAGCTCTTGCTATGGCTAAAAAAAATATTAAAATTGGAGTTATTTTACAATTAGCTCAAACTCCATTTATGAAAGATGTTTTAATAGGTTTAAAAGCTGCAAAATTAGAAGCTGAAAGTTTTGGAGCTAGTGTAAAAATCCATAAAATTAATGGAGTAAATCCAACAGAGGTCATTCAAATAATGGAAAAAATGAAATCTGAAAAATTTAATGGTATCGCTCTTTCTCCATCTCAAGATAATTTGTTAATAAAGCTAATAGATAAATTTTCACAAGAATATAATATCCCTATTATTACTTTTAATTCTGATTTAGAAAATACAGCTCGTCTTTGTTTTATTGGACAAAACGCTGTAAAAAGTGGTCAAACAGCTGCTGGTTTGATGGGAGAAATCACCAACGGACAAGGTCAAATTATTATTATCTCTGGGCATGAAGAAAATCCCTCTCTACAACAGCGTGCCGATGGCTTTAACAGAGAAATTTCTATTTCTTATCCTCAAATCAATAATCTTGGCATTCGCTATGCTTATGATGATGATTGGGTTGCAGAAAAAATTACTGATGAAATCTTAAATAAATATCCTAATTTAAAAGGCATATATATTACAGGTTCTGGTGTTATAGGTGTTTGTAAATCGCTACAAAAAGCAAATAAAATCAAAGATATTAAAATTATTGCTAATGATTTTATTAATGATAATATTCAATTACTGTCAAATGGTACAATCAACTTTTTAATTGGACAAGATGCTTATACTCAAGGATATCAATCTATTATGTTATTATTTCATAAATTATTTGATAATAAAAATCCTGACAGTAAATTTGCTTATACTGATATTGTGATTAAAAATCGCTTCAACATCTAACAGAAAGGGAATGTATCTTTATTATTATTATCAAGATATTTCCCTTCTATTTTTATTTAATCATCAGAAAATTTATAATAAAAAAAAGTTTATTTTATTTGCAAAAATATATTGCGTTCACGTGAACATTATTGTATAATAAACTCAACGAAAGAAATTATAAACAACTAACAAATAATCATAAATTTATAATTGGAGGAATATATAATGTTAAATGTAGGTGTTATCGGCTGTGGCGGAATGGGTAGAGACCATATCTCCAGATTGACAAATAAAATTCAAGGTGCTCAAGTTGTTGCTGTTTGTGATGTATTTGAAGAAAGTGCAAAAAAAGCTGCTAGTATTTGTAACGCTAAAGTTTATACTGATGAAAAACTTTTAATTAATGATCCAGATGTTGATGCTGTATTCATTGTAAGTCCTGGTTTTGCTCATGTTGAAGCTCTTTTAGAAGCTATCCAAGCTGGCAAACGTATTTTCTGCGAAAAACCACTTTGCACAACAGCTGAAGATTGCCTAAAAGTTGTACAAGCTGAAGTTGCTTCTGGTAAACATTTAATTCAATTAGGCTTTATGCGTCGTTATGATGTTGGTTATGCTAAAGTAAAAGAAGCTCTCTTATCTGGTGAATATGGTGAACCATTAATGCTTCACTGCACACATAGAAACCCAGAAGTAGGTACTAATTATAATACTCCAATGGCTGTTCATGATACTGCAATTCATGAAATTGACGTATTACATTGGCTTGTTGATGATGAATATGAATCCGCACAAGTAATCATGCCAAGAGTTACTAAATATTCTCATAGCGAATTAAAAGATCCTCAAATCATGTTACTCCGTACAAAAAAAGGTGTCTGCATTGATGTAGAAGTATTTGTTAACTGCAAATTTGGTTACGATATCAATTGCGAAGTAGTTTGTGAAGATGGTGCTATCAAAATGCCTATGGCTACTGTTTATCCAACAATTCGTAAAAATGCTAGTGTATCCACAACAATTGATACTGATTGCTTCGTTCGTTTTAAAGACGCT
Source organism: Megamonas rupellensis DSM 19944 (assembly GCF_000378365.1). Taxonomy (NCBI): domain Bacteria; kingdom Bacillati; phylum Bacillota; class Negativicutes; order Selenomonadales; family Selenomonadaceae; genus Megamonas; species Megamonas funiformis. The sequence continues at coordinate 47,882 of NZ_KB899575.1, forward strand.
TATGATGCTGAAGTTCAAGCTTGGGTTGATGATGCTGCTAAAGGCGAAATCAATGGTCCAAATGCTTGGGATGGCTATCTTGCTGCTATCACTGCTGACGCTCTTGTAAAAGCTCAACAAACTGGTGCTATTGAAAAAATTAACGCAGCTGTAGAAAAACCTGATTTCTACAATAAATAATTTTGCCCATTGCGTTCACGTGTACAAATTGGAGGAATATAAACATGAAAATCGGATTTAATGAAGCTACAGCTTTAGAATGTAAAGGTCAGTCTTTAATGGCAGACCTCGAAATGTGTGAAAAATACGGTTTCGATTATATTGAAATTCGTTTTGACTGCGTAAAAGACTATTTAAAAGAACATACTTTAGATGAACTCGCTACTTGGTTTAAAAATCATCATTTAAAACCTTGGGCTTACAATACTTTAATTTTCTTCAACCAAAGAGATGAAGCTGGAGAAAAAGAAATCGATGATGAAGTAGATTTCATTTTAAAAGTTTCTAAAGCCATCGGTATGAAAATGCTTATTACTGTACCATCTTTTGATGTAAAAGATAAAACTATCTCTGAAATTAAAGAAGAAGCTGTTGCTCGTCTACGTTATTTATCTGATAAAGTTGGAGAAGATATGAAAATCTCTCTTGAATTCTGTGGTGCTCCAAATTGCTCCATCAATCAATTTGGTACAGCTTATGATGTTGTAAAAGCTGTTGATCGTCCAAATGTTGGCATCACTGTAGATACATTCCATTTCCATGAAATGTGTTCTAAACTTGAAGACCTCAAAAAAGCAGATGGTAATAAAATTTTTGCTTATCATTTAAATGATTGCGAAGATTTACCACTTGGCTCTTGCGGTGATGATAAACGTTTATGGCCTGAAGAAGGTGTTGTAGATCATGAAGGTATTGCTACAGCATTAAAAGAAATTGGCTTTGATGGCGTTTGTACTATCGAAGAATTCCGTCCAGAATATTATGCTATGAGTCATGAAGAAAATATAAAAAAAGCAGCCGAAGTAACTAAAGCATTTGTAAATAAATATTTTGGTTAAAATATAACAAAAGACGGCTGTCTATAGATAAGCCGTCTTTTATACATACTAAAATTTTAGTTATTAAATTACTTAAAATATACTATATCTTTTACTTATAAATTCATGGAGGTTTTATTATGAAAATAGCATTTGATGTTGATGTGCTCGCTAAACAAATGGATATTAATACTATGGTTCACCAAGTAGCTGATTGGGGTTATAAATATATTGAACAATCCCCACATCCTCGCATTAATCCATTTTATAAACATCCACTTTTCTCTGAAGATTGTGAACGCGAATATCGAAAAGCTCTTAAAGAAACTGGTGTAGAAATTTCTTCATTTATTGTTGTATATCGTTGGTCTGGTCCTACTGAAGAAGAACGTCAATTCGCTGTACGTAATTGGAAACGCATGATTGAAATAGCTGTAGATATGGGTGTTCCTGTTATCAATACTGAATTTTCTGGAGATCCAAATCAACAAGAAATTTGCAACGGTATGTGGTTTAAATCTATGGAAGAATTGCTTCCAATTATCGAACGTGAAGGTTTACGTGTAGAAATACAGTCCCATCCTTATGATTTTTGTGAATTAAATAATGAAACTTGTGATTTAGTAAAATCATTCCGTTCTAAAAACTTAGGTGTAGTATATTCAGCAGCTCATACATTCTTCTATGACCAAGGAAAAGGTGACGTTCGTTCTATGTTAAAATACGCAGGAGACGAATTAACACATGTATTATTTGCTGATACATTTAATCAAACATTAGATTGTAGATATATAGCAAATCCACCATCTTTAAATGCAAGAGGTAGAGCAGATGTAACTATCCATCAACATTTAGCAATGGGAGAAGGCGATGTTGATTTCGATGGAATATTTGAAACACTACGCGGAATGGATTTTGCAAATAAACAATTAAAGAAAGATGCTCCAAAAGTAGGTGGAGATAATATTGCTTGCGTATCTTATTTTGGCTTCCCTGAAAAAATGAATATCCAAGCACCAGAAGCTCGTGAACGTATTGAACGTGAATTATTAGGTAAATAAACAAATAAATATAGTAGCTAGAAATAACCTAGCTACTATATTTACTAAAATTATTTTTCATTTTATTTTAAATTTTAAAATTATTTTTAATTTTTATTAAAAAAGTGGAGGAATTATATGTCTAGTGAACAAATAAATACAAAAGCCTCAAGAACTGTAATGATTATGGCTATTACTGCTACATTTGCTTCTTTAGCTTTTGGTTATGATACAGGAGTTATAAATGGAGCACTTCCATATATGGCTGAACCTGACCAACTAAATTTAACACCTGCATTAGAAGGTCTTGTAGTAAGTGCCATTTGCATTGGCGCTGCTTTTGGTTCTGCTCTTGGAGGTCGTATTTCTGATATTTTGGGTCGTAAACCAGCACTTACTTATTTGTCAATACTATTTTTTATATCTACTCTTGGTTGTGCTCTATCCATTAATGCAACTATGATTATAATATTTAGATTTACATTAGGATTAGCTGTTGGTAGTGCTTCTACTATTGTTCCTGCATATTTAGCAGAAATTGCCACTGGTAATTTACGTGGTAGTTTAGTTGTTCTAATGGAACTAGTTATTGTATCTGGTCAATTATTAGCATATATAGTAAATGCTATTATTGCTATTACGCTTGGACACGATCCTCATGTTTGGCGTTATATTTTAGCAATAGCAGCTATTCCTGCTATTCTATTATTTTTTGGTATGTTAATAAACAAAGAATCTCCTCGTTGGCTTGTTGCTAAAGGAAAAACTTCTGAAGCTTTAGATGTTCTGAGATTAACCCATGAAAGTGAAGCTAAAGCTATTGCTGAATTAAATGATATCCAAGATTTATTAGCAGAGCAGTCTATTCAACAAAATTTATCTTTTAAAGATTTTACTGAACCATGGATGAAGAAAGTTCTATTAATTGGTATTGGAGTAGCTATTTTACAGCAAACAACAGGTGTTAATACTATTATGTTCTATGGCTCTCAAATACTTACAAAATCTGGATTTTCTACTGATGCTGCACTAATTGGTAATATTGGTAATGGTATTATCTCAGTTATTGGTACCTTGTTTGGTTTTACATTAGTGAGACGATTAACTCGCCGCAAAATGCTTACTATTGGGCTTATAGGTATTCTATTTGCTAATACTTGTATTGGCACTATTTCTAATATTATGGCTGGCTCTCCAAATTTACCATATTTTGTATTATCTCTTACAATAACATTTCTCTTTTTTCAACAAACATTTGTATCTCCTGTAACTTGGGTATATATGTCTGAAATATTTCCACTTAGAATGCGTGGTACAGCTCTTGGTATTGCCGTTTTCTTTCTATGGGGATCCAACTTTTGTATTCAATTACTATTTCCAATACTTATGAATACATTTGGCTTATCTAATACTTTTTATATTTTTAGTTCTATTGGTATTTTATCTCTACTCTTTACTAAATTTATTATGCCAGAAACTAAAGGTTTATCTATAGAAGATATTGAACGTAAATTCCGTCATGATTATAAATAATAAAAATTTTTGAAAGGTGTTGTTAACATGAATACAGAAAAAATTGCATTTGATATTATCTCCTTGGCCGGAGATGCTAAAGCTGAATTACAAGCTGCATTAAAATTAGCTCATCAAGGAAAGTTTACTGAAGCACAAGCTCAAATTGATAAAGCTACACCACAATTACAAAAAGCTCATGAATTACAAACACAAGAATTACTTACACGTGAAGCCAATGGTGAAAAACTTTCTTTTAATGTTTTAATATCACATGCTCAAGATTATCTAATGACCACCTATATACTTAAAGATATGGTAATTGAAATCATTCAATTATATAGTATCATTAAAAAGTAATTCTAAAATAAGCTAAGACACAAAATATGTCTTAGCTTATTTTATTTATACCTGCCAACGCTTACGATATGAACCTGGAGTGTATCCAACTATTTTTTTAAAAACATTTTGAAAATAATTTGAATTATTATATCCTACATTTGCTGCTATTTCTGTAATACTAAGTTGTGTATTAATCAGCAAATTTTGTGCTTCTCCAATTCTTCTTCGAGTAACATATTGCATTGGAGAAAATCCTGTTTCTTCTTTAAAAATATGTGATAAATAATACTGATTGGCATTTACAGCTTCTGCAGTACTTTTTAAAGATATATTTTCATTATAATTTTTATCAATATATATTTTTACTTTTGTTGCTAATGATGGCTCTTTTATTTGTTTTACATCTCCATTTTTTTCAATAATTATACGAAACTTAACCACTAATGCTTGTACTAAAAAATTACTGAATTCTGCTACATGTATTCCATCAACATCTATACTTTTTCTTATTATATCAAACATACTCAAAATATCATCAAAATACTCATTACAATTTATTATTGGACAATAATTATCTTCAATAATTTTATTATCTCCTAATTTAAGTATTTTTAAATTAGATATACCTAAACAATATGTTCCTAAATTACTTCCATTACCACCAAATTCATCATGTACTACTCCAGAATTATAAAAAATCAAATCACCTTTCTTAGCTATATATTTATTATTATCAATTGTATAAATACCGCTACCTTCATAAACTAATAAAACTTCAACTAAGTTTTCATGTACATGCATAGCTCTAGGCATAACAGATGAAACTTCATCTACTTTACAAAAATATTCTAATTTAGGCGTACAATCTCTATTCAAAATATGTTTATATTTATGTGGCATAAAATACTGTAACATATAAATACTCCCTTCAAAATTATTAAAATTAAACTTACTAAAAATAATAAAAATTTCCATAAAAACTATAGACAAAATCACCAAAAAGATGTACTATATACTTACATAAGTTACTCATAATATATTCATAATATATTCATAATATAGATAAATATTTTTAATTATTTAACTAATATGCTCTTTATATAATCATAAATTAACTTCTTAAAACTGTCAATTTATGATATAAAATTGCCCCCTTTTTTATTATGCTATATATTTTCTAAGAGGAGAAAATTTCTCCTCTTACACTAATTCAGCATAAATTTATATATTATCACTATATAAATAAGTCTTCCTTTTATTTCTTATTTTGATAAGTATGTTTAGTAAACATACTTATCTATTTTGCAAACAAGGTTATTTAAACCATAAATATAAATTATAATTTGGAGGAATTTCTCATGACAAATATTAAATTAGGTATCTGCCCAATTGGTTGGACAAACGATGATATGCCAGACCTCGGCAAGGAAAACACATTTCAACAATGTGTAAGTGAAATGGCTTTAGCAGGTTTCACTGGCTGTGAAATGGGTGGTAAATTTCCAAAAGATGTAGATGTATTAAAAAAAGCTCTTGCTCTACGTGGTCTTTCTGTTGCTAGTGCATGGTTTAGTTCTTTTTTAACAACAAAACCTTATGAAGAAACTGCTGAAGCATTTAAAGCTCACCGTGATTTTTTACATGCTATGGGAGCAAAAGTAGTTGTAGTATCCGAACAAGGTAATAGTATTCAAGGTCAACTTTCTACACCTTTATTCGCTAATAAACCTCATAATACTGATGAAGAATGGAAACTAGTTGCTGAAGGACTTAACAAATTAGGGGCTTTAGCTGCTGAAAAAGATATGAAACTTGTTTATCATCACCACATGGGAACTGGTGTACAAACTGAAGCAGAAATTGATAAACTCATGGAAATGACAGATCCTAATCTTGTATTCCTTTTATATGATACTGGTCATCTCGTATGTTCTGGTGAAGATTATATCGGTATTCTCAAAAAATATGTTAATCGTATTAAACATGTTCATTTAAAAGATGTTCGTAAAGAACTTGTTGAAAAAGTAAAAAACGAAAATATGAGTTTCTTAGATGGTGTAAGAATGGGCATGTTCACTGTTCCTGGTGATGGTTGCATTGATTTCAAACCTGTTTATGATATTTTAAAAGAAAATAATTACGAAGGTTGGACAATGGTTGAAGCAGAACAAGACCCTGCAATTGCTAACCCTCTTGAATATGCTCAAAAAGCTAGAAAATATATCCACGAAGTTTCTGGTTTATAATTTAAAGCATCATAAAAGCCTTCCTTATTCAGGAAGGCTTTTATTTATACTTGGAGGTATTATTTATGGATTTAGCTATTATTTTTATTAGTTTATTATTATTAATGTTTTTTGCCTATCGAGGTTTTTCATTAATCTTTATTGCTCCAATATTTGCTGTTTTAGCAGCTATTACTAGTGACTATACTTCCATGCCTGTATATAGTGAATTGTATATGACTAAAGCTGCTGAATATATTAAAAGTTATTATCCTGTATTTTTACTTGGTGCTGTCTTTGCCAAAATCATGGAAGAAGGCGGTCTAGCTGCTTCAGTAGCTGCTAAAATTGTATCTGTTCTAGGAAAAGAACGTGCTATCCTTGCTGTATTACTTGGTTGCGGTGTTCTCACTTATGGTGGATTAAGTGTGTTTGTAGTAGCTTTTGTTATGTATCCATTTGCTGCTATACTTTTTAAACAAGCTGATATTCCTAAACGTCTTTTACCAGCAATTCTGTGGATGGGCATTTTTACTTATAGTATGGTATCTTTACCAGGTACACCTCAAATACAAAATATTATCCCATCTGCTGTATTTGGTACGACTACTTGGGCAGGCATAGGTCAAGGGCTACTCGCTTCTATTCTATTTTTTATCATAGCTTATGTTTGGATTTCTTACCGTAGTAAATCGCTTAAATCTAAAGGCGAAGGTTATGGAAAACATACTTTAAACGAACCTGAAAACAATAATGATGAACTACCTGATTGGCGATTATCCTCTATTCCTCTTTTAATGGTTATTATTATTAATCTATATGTTAGCAATCCATTTAACTGGTCTTGGGCTTTTCATTGGGATCAAAATAGTTTATTAGCATTTGCACCTTTAAAGCTCTCTTTGATTGCTTCAAGTGTTGCTAAAGTTCAAGCTATATGGTCTATCAATGTTGCTTTATTAATTAGTAGTATTGTAGCTGCTTATATTGGTCGTAAAAAATTACGCCGTTTAGGAGGCGTTATTCATCCAATAAATACAGGTGCTATTGGCTCTACCTCTGCTGTTTTAAATGTAGCTTCTGGTTATGCTTTTGGTTGTGTTATCGCTGCACTTCCTGCTTTTGCTATGATAAAATCTGCCCTTTTAGGACTTTCTTTTGGTGATGGTCCTTTGTTCTCCTCTATTATTACTACTAATATCATGGTTGGTATTACAGGTTCCTCTTCTGCTGGTTTAATGATTACAGTAGGAACATTTGGTCAAGAATGGCTAACTTGGGCACAGCAAATTGGTATGTCCCCAGAAGTTTTACATCGTATTATCTGCATTGCTTCTGAGGGATTTGATACTGTACCTCATGCTGGGGCACTTGTAACTCTAATGGCAGTTTGTGGTCTCACTCATAAAGAATCTTATTATGATATTTTTGTACTTACATTATTAAAATTCTCAGTAGCTTTCATATGTTTAATCGCTTATATGTTATTTGGTTTAGTATGATTAAGTACTAAGGTATATATTCCATGTTAAAACAAACATATTTATTATTATCGCTTGCCACTATCTTTTGGGGCATCCAACCATTATGTATTAAAATTCTTATACAAAATTGGACGCCCCCTGCTTTAACTACTTTTAGATATTTATTAATAAGTACGATTTTATTCATAATTATCTATTTAAAAAAAGAACAAAAATTTATTCCACCTAAACATTGTATCGTTCCTCTAATCCTCATGGGACTGACAGGTATAGGCATCAATAATGTAGCTCAGTTTACAGGGCTTCACTATTCTAGTATCACTAATTGTACATTAATCGCCGCTACAGGTCCTGCTATTACAGCATTAATTGCCACGATATTCATTCATGAACGATTAAATTTCATCCAATGGATTGGTATTTTTATTTCTTTTATTGGTGTTATTTTCTTAATTACAAAAGGCTCTATAGATGTATTATTAAATTTTAATTTTAATCCTGGCGATACATTATTTTTTATTTGTCAAATCGTTTGGGCATTATATTCCATTTTAGGCCTAAAAATCATGAATTATTTATCCGCTATTGCTGTAACAGCTTGGTCGGGATTAATCGGTGCTATTGAAGTAGCAATCTATGCTTATTTCTCTGGACAGTTATATTACACACCACTAGATAGTTTAGGATATATGTCCTTTGCTTTTGTTGTAATATGTGGCGGTGTTGGCTCGATGTTATTTTGGAACATCGGTGTAAAAAATGCTGGTCCTAGTATAGCAGCTATTTTTTCTAACTTAACTCCTATTTTTGGCATGATTTGTGGTGCTATTTTTCTTAAAGAAGAGATTGGTTATATTCAATTATCTGGCGCCTTATTTATTTTTTTAGGAGTATATATAACAACTCATAGTCAAAAAATCATCAAATGTTTCACGTGAAACAATAAAAGCCTTAAGAAAAAAATTCTTAAGGCTTTTTCATTATCTATTTATTTTTTGCGGATTGGATTTATTTTGTCATCTTCTGTAATTTTTCTAATCACTCGACAAGGATTACCTACAGCTACTACATCATCTGGTATATCTTTTGTTACCACTGAACCAGCACCAATCACTGAATGTTTGCCAATGCTTACACCTGGCACTACTGTTACTTTACCACCAAGCCAAGCACCATCATCGATGTTAATTGTCTTTGCCTTTTCAATGCCTTCATTTCTAGCTTCTACATCAAAAGGATGTATAGCTCCATAAAGCCCAGATTTTGGTCCAATTAAAGCATGTTTGCCAATATTGATTTCATTTGTATCCAAAAATACACCACTATGATTGATAACTGTATTATCTCCTACTTTGACATTACAACCATAATCACAAGTAAATGGTGGTATGATATTAGCATTTTCACCAAATTCTTTAACAATAGCCTTTGCCATTCTATCTTTATAAGATAAAGTATTTATAGTTATTCTGCTATATGCTTCTGTTTTTTTATTATTTTCTTGACGCAATTTCAACATAGAATAATCCATTGCATTATACCATTGACCAGCTATCATCTTATCAAATTCACTTTTATTTACATCTTTTTGCTTTGCTAATTCTTCTTGATATTTCTTACTATCTTCTGCTGTGATTTTACGCAAAACTCTAGCAGGATTGCCCACTACTATTGTATTTGGCTCAACGTCTTTTGTTACTACTGCACCAGCACCTACAATAGCGTTTTTACCAATAGTTACACCACCTAAAATAGTAGCTGAACCACCAATCCATACATTATCTTCAACAGTTATTGGCTTAGCATATACAAGCCATTGTTCACGTTGTTTAGCGTCAATTGGATGCATAGCTGTATAGAAACTTACTTTTGGCCCAACTAATACATTATCACCCAATTTTACCATTGCATTATTAAGCATAATACAGTCATAATTGATAAAGCTATTTACACCCATTTCTAAATGATTGGCAAATTCCATATAAAATGGACTATTAATCATAGCACCTTCATCTAATTTTGCCACAAAAGTTCTTAAGAAATCTCTACGACGCTGAATTTCACTATTAGATAATTTGTTTAAAATCTCTACATAATGAACTGTATCTTTCACTATATTAAAAATAGCTTCATCTTTTGCACTATAAACATAACCATTTTCTTGTTTATATTTGCTATCTTTTGTCTCATCATCTAAAATCAAACTATTTATATATTCTCTATCTTTATCATTTATCTGTCTAATTACTTTACAAGGATTACCTACCGCAATTGAATTATCTGGAATATCTTTTGTTACTACAGAACCTGCACCAATGACGCAATTTTCACCAATAGTAACACCTGGAGTGATGACTACATCTCCACCAATCCAGCTATGTGAACCTACTGTTACAGGAAGTGCGTATTCTGTTACTTTTTCCTTACGTAATTCATGATGAATAGGATGACATGGTGTGAAAATATTACAATTTGGCCCCATATATACATAATCGCCAATCGTAACTTTTGCTGAGTCTAAAAAGCAACAATTATAATTTATATATGTGTTATTGCCAATAAATACATGGTCACCATAATCACAACGAAATGGTGGCACAATATAACTATCTTGACCTATTTTCGCTACTATTTTTCTTACTAAAGACATTACATATTCCATATCAAAATGACTAGCTCTACTCAATTCACTGACTAAACCATATGTTCTATCTTTTATATCAGTTAATTCTTGTTCAAAAACATCGTATAATAATCCTTCTTCTTGTAATTGTCTTGCTGTTTTTGTCATACAACTTTACTCCTCAAAATACATATTTATTCTTTTCTCTAGTTTAGCAAAAAAAGAGCCTTGATAACAAGACTCTTTTTTATTTCTAACGTATAAAATTAGTCATAGTACGTGGTTTTGTTTCTGGTGGATCAATCTTGCCTTTACTTGCTTCTATTACTTTCATTATCCAAGCCATATTACGAGCTAATTTTTGTACAACTTCAATGCCTTCAATATCTTGATTTATTTCTCCTACATCTAATCCATGAAGATTATTCCAATAATCTGCTGTTGGCATTATCATTTCCATGGTATTAAGATAAGCATTTAATTGCTGAAATGTTTCTAATGCTCCAGAACGACGAGCAGTTACTATAGATGCTCCTACTTTATGATGAAGTTTATGACCAGCAGCTAAAAAAGCTCGATCTAAAAAGCATTTCATTGTACCTGATATACCACCATAATAAACTGGAGATGCTAAGATTATACCATCAGCTTCTACCATTTTATCAATCCATTCATTAACATCATCTTTTTGCACACAATAACTACTGCCAGTCTGTAAACAATGATAACAAGCTAAACATCCTCTTATCATTTTATTACCAACTTGTACAATTTCAAAATCTATACCATTGTTATTAAATACTTCTCCCATAAAATTTAACGCTTGTTCACAATTACCGCCTTTTCTAGGGCTACCATTAAATGCTACTACTTTCATTTTTATTACACTCCAATAAATCATACTAAAAAAGTCCCATAAAATTATGGGACTTTTATTCATTTTAATATTTCAATTAATATTGTCTAGCTTTTGCAAGTTCTACTTTAAGTGCTTCATATGCCTTACGAACAGTTTCACTCTTAGAAACTTGAGGCTGACCTACACGCCACCAATGACCATAACCATGAAGCATTGTTTTTGGTAATACTTTGATATCTATTAATGTAGATACTGTTTGTTTTTCAGCATCTTCTAAAGCTGCTTTTAATTCTTCTACAGTTGTTGCTTTATAAGTTTTGCAACCATAAGAAGCTGCATTCATCGCAAAATCTACTGGTACAAAGCCACCATCTAATTTACCAGTTTTTTCATTTCTGAAACGGAATTCTGTACCAAAGCTACCCATACCATGTTCAATTTCAAGATTATTAATACAACCAAATGTCATATTATCAAATAACATAACATTAATCTTTTTATGTTCTTGAATAGACGTAGGAAGTTCAGAATGAAGCATCATGTATGCACCATCGCCAACCATAGTATATACTTCTTTATCAGGTTCAGCCATTTTTACACCTAAAGAAGCATTTACTTCATAACCCATACAAGAGAAACCATATTCAACATGGTAAGTATTAGGGTTATATACACGCCAACCTCTTTGTAAATCTCCTGGTAAAGAACCAGATGCACCTACTACAACGCCACCATTTTTAGCAACAAATTGATTAATAATACCAAATGCACGGCTTTGAGTTAGATAGGAACCTGTAATATTGTGGAATTCTTCATATACTTTATCTGTATCTAAAGCATCATCAATTTCTGGAACAAAATCTTTACCTGTATATTCTAAGTTGTATAAACGATCAACTTCTGCATCATATTTTGCTTTAGCTTCAGCAATTTCTGTAGTATAGGAAGATTTCCAACCAGTTTTTTCAAGTTCAGCATCAATAGCTTCAAGTGCTACTTTAGCATCAGCTACAACCTGTACACCGTCTAATTTATATGCATGAAATTCAGAAACATTGATATTTAAGAAAGAAACTTCTGGATTTTGGAAAATCCATTTAGAAGATGTTGTAAAATCTGTATATCTAGTACCAACACCGATTACAAGGTCAGCTTCTTTAGCAATTTCATTAGCAGCTATACAACCTGTTTCACCAAGACCGTTTAAATTCATTGGATCATCCCAAACGATAACCCCTTTACCTGCTTGTGTTTCGCCAAATGGAATATTATATTTATGAGCAAATTCTCTAAATGTATCCCAAGCTTCAGAATATTTTACACCACCACCACAAATGAGCATTGGTTTTTTCTTAGCAATGACTAATTTAATTGCATCTTCAACCATAGCTTTTGTTGCAGGACGGCGGTCAATGCGATGAACACGTTTCTGGAAGAAGTATTCTGGATAATCATATGCTTCACCTTCAACATCTTGAGGAAGTGCAATTGTTACTGCACCAGTATCAGCTGGATCAGTCAATACACGCATTGCATTGATACATGCACTCATCAACTGTTCAGGACGAGTAACTCTATCCCAATATTTAGATACAGCACGAAAAGCATCATTTGTACTAATAGATAAATCATGTGGTTGTTCCATTTGTTGAAGAACTGGATCTGGCTGACGAGTTGCATATACATCACCAGGTAAAAATAATACTGGTATGCAGTTAGCAGTTGCAGTTGCTGCTGCTGTTACCATATTTGCTGCACCAGGTCCTACAGAAGAAGTACATGCATAAATTTGTTTTCTTCTTTTTTGTTTTGCATAACCCATTGCTGCATGAGCCATACCTTGTTCATTACGACCTTGATGTACAATTAAATCACCTGGATCATTTTCTAAAGCTTCACCAAGACCAACAACATTACCATGACCAAAAATAGTGAAGATACCTTTAAACATTTTATTTTGTTTACCATCAAATTCAATGTATTGATTATTTAAAAATTTTACTAAAGCTTGTGCTACTGTAAGACGAACTGTATTTGCCATTATTATCTAATCCTTTCTTTTCCGATTGCAATATCTATTTTGCTTCTACGGGCAATATTTATCTTTATGTACATAAAATTTCGTTTTCTACCTTGCCTTTACAATTAATACTATATCATATAATAAAAGAACACTATAGATATAATATTAACTAAAAAATAGGTTTATATTATCTTTTTAATAATATTTTATATTTTTAAACATTTTTAAAAACAAAAAAGCTATAATCTTGATAATTCAAAATTATAGCTTTTCCATTTTTCTATTTTTAATTTATTTTATTTCTTTAGAGGATCCCAAATTTTTGCTTCTGCTCCATCTTCTTCAAGCCAAGCATGTTCTTCACATACAATACGAGTTTTGGCCCAAGGATCATCTGGAAGATGTCTTATCATCCAGCTATACCACATAGCATAACCTGGAGCTGTTACCTGTGGATGTATATCACCACCAGGAATTGCTACATATGCATTAGTTTCTGTACGGAAGGTATCTTCACCAATAAAAGCTGCACCAAAACCTTGTGGACGGTCAAATTTATATACATATACTTCTGGCTGTGGATGAAAATGTGGTATATAACTAGACCAACGACCTGGGCTATTGATAACTTCACCATTTACCATATTAGAATATGGCGCATTTTCATAATCAAAAATTGTACGAACAGTTCTTGTTGCTGTACCGCTCCATACACCTCCACCGAAGACATCAGCTTGTACATCTTCTGGATGATAGAATTTAGGAGCAAATTTTGTATCGTTTTCTGTTTTTTGGATTAAAACCTCAGAATCTACTACAGCTTCTATAGTAACTTCTGTAGCTAATGGTACATGCAAACAAGTAGGATTTTCATCAAATAAAGAAGTACGTTTCATTACTTCTGTATTATTTTCCCAAGATATTTTTACTTCACCAGTTAAAATTACATAGGCAACTTCTTTTGCTTGTTTGTTAAAAGTAAGTTTTTCACCAGCACTCATAACTTGAATACCAATATCCATCATCATATTGCTTTCACAAATAGTCGCACTATTATAACCATGTTTTAATTGTGCACCCATTTTACCAAATTTTGCTTCAGCCATTATAACACTACCTTCCATTCAACAGGAGTAATAACTTGTTCAGCTGCATGTTCTTGAATAAAAGCATCAATAGCTGGTGCATCTTGCATTGCTTCAGAACAGCTATGACTAGCAACAACCATAGCTGCATGTGCTGTACCATGACGAAGAGAATCTGCTAAGCTCCAACCTTCTAAAAGACCATAGATAAATGCAGAAGCATAAGCATCTCCACCACCAAAGGATTTTAAAAGTTTAATTTTATAAGAATCAACTTTAAAAGCTTCTTTATCTGCGCCATAAGCTACAGAACCTTTTTTACCATGTTTAATAATAACAATTTGATTACCATAATTTAAATATTTTTCTGCTATTTCATAATCTGCTACATCATTTTCTTCTGGTAAATATTCAGTTAAATTAAATTCTTCACGAGAGCCAATAATAACATCGCTCATGCGTCCAACTAAAGAATAGTAAACAGCAATATCTGCTTTACTTCTCCAGTTGTATTCACGATAGTCAATATCAAAAATAACTTTTGTACCATGCTTTTTAGCATAATTAATTGCCATAAGACAAGCTTCACGAGATGGGCTTGCTGCAAGAGCTGTACCAGATACTAATAAGATTTTGCTTTGTGCAATATATTCTTCAGACACATCTTCTGGAGTAATTACAAAATCAGCAGCCATATTTCTATACATCAAAATACTGCTTTCTGTTGGACTTTTAATTTCAGTGAAAGTAAGACCAAGTTTTTCACCATTTTTAGCTCTTACGATCTGAGTTGTATCAATACCTCTATCATTGAAGAAATTAATGATGAAATCACCAAATTGATCATCAGATACAGCACCAATAAATCCTACTTTTTTACCAAGTTTATTAACACCTACAGCAATATTTGCAGGGCTACCTCCTACATACATAGTGAAAGTTCTTACTTTATCTAAAGTACGATGTATTTCATTTGGGTTAAAATCAATAGCAGCTCTACCAATTAAAACTATATCCATTGGTTTATTTTGATCAAATTCTATTAAAGCCATGTTGTTCTCTCCTTAATCTATATATTTGCCGAATTATAATTTATTTTTCAAGCCAAATATTTCCATATGTCTCATAATATTTTCACAAGTAGCATTTACAGCAGCATCACTAAATGTAAAATAATTTGCATCTGGATCTTCTTTTGCCACTTCTTTAAAACGTTTAGCTACACTATCATAAGAAGCAGTCGCTATATTTATCTTTTTAATACCACCTGCAATACAGTTTTTAAAATCTTGTTCTGTAAGACCTGTACCACCATGTAATACTAGTGGACAACTAACTTCAGCTGCAATTTCTTTTAATCTATCAATACGCAATTTTGGTGTTTCTTTATAATTACCATGAGCAGTACCAATAGCTACAGCTAAAGCATCTACTTTTGTTTCTTCTGCAAAGCATTTTGCTTCTTCTACACTAGTAAGTGCAATATCTACTGCTTTATAATCGCCTTCTGCTCCACCTACACGTCCAATTTCTGCTTCTACATCAGCACCATAGGATTTTGCCAAAGCAATTACTTCTTTTGTGCGTGCGATATTTTCTTCAAGAGGATATTTAGAACCATCAAACATTACAGATGTAAAGCCCAATTCAAGAGCTAATTTTATTGTTTCCATAGTTCCACCATGATCTAAATGTACGGCGATTGGCACAGTTGTATTTTTTGCTGCTGCCATCATGATTGGTCCTAAAATTTCTAATGGAGAATATCTAAGTCTTCCTTCTGCAATCTGAATGATAATAGGAGCTTGCATTTTTTCTGCTGCTTTTATTGCTCCCATTGCCATTTCCATATTTGAAACATTAAATGAACCAATTGCATAACTATTATCTTTTACAGAGCTCAAAAGCTCACTTAATTTAGCTAATGCCATAGTTTTTACTCCTTAATTATATATCAATTAAAACAATTTTTTGTAGATTTCAATGATTTCTTCTTTAGTTGGTTGTCTCATTGTATTTGCAGGGCTACCACTATCTAATGCATCTGTAGCCATTTTGTTTAATTGAGCTAAGAAATCATCTTTTGTAAATCCATTTTTATTTAAAATTTCTTCAACAGAAGGAATATTTAATTCTTTACAGAAACGTGTCACTTCAGCTACAAAAGCTTTAGCTGCTGTCATATCATCAGTTTCATCTGTTGCTACTTCCATAATACGTGCAATTTCAGCAAATCTTGCTGTATTTTCTTGAATAGCAAATTCCATACAAGCTGGTAATAATACTGCATTGGATACACCATGAGCAATATGGAACAATGCTCCAATTGGACGACTCATTCCATGAACAATTGTTACAGAAGAGTTATTAAATGCTATGCCAGCTTCAGTTGCACCAAGTGCCATCTGCATTCTAGCTTGTTCATTTTTACCATCAGCAAAACAAATAGGTAAATTTTTATGAATTTTTTTGATAGCAGATAATGCAAATGTATCAGAAAGTGGTTGTGCTTTTCTAGATGTATAAGCTTCTACTGCATGACAAAGAGCATCAACACCTGTTGCAGCTGTAACAGATGGAGGAGCTGTCATTGTAAATGCTGGATCAACTACTGCTAATGCTGGTAATACAGATGGACCTGCTAAAAGCATTTTTACATTATTTTCTGTATCAGCAATAATTGTAAATTGAGTAGCTTCTGAACCTGTACCTGCTGTAGTTGGAATAGCTACTAAATATGGTACGTTAACAGTTATTGATTTATGCATAAAATCACTGATTTTTTTAGCATCACTAGCTACCATTACACCAATAGCCTTAGCACTATCCATTGGGCTACCGCCGCCTAAACCAATCAAGAAATCACATTCATTTTCTTGATAAAGTTTTACACCTTCAGCTACCATTTTATCTGTTGGTTCACCACTAATACCATCATATACCACATATTCAATATTACATGCATCAAGAGCATTGGTAACTTTTGCAACATTACCAAATTGTACCATAAATTTATCAGTAACAATTAATGCTTTATTTCCTTTTCCTTTAATATTAGCACCTAATTCATTGATTGCACCTACACCAGATAAGATTTTTGATGGAACTAAAAACACGCCCATGTCTATTCAACTCCTTAATTATTAAAATCCAGCCATATAATCCGGATACAAAATATTAATTTTATGATTATTTTATGATTATCTTTTGATTATAAGTTAATACATTTTTGTAATTTTGTCAATAGATTTAATATATATTTTTTATATATTTGAGTAACTTATAGAATATATAACTCTTATAAAATCGATAAAATCTTTGTGTTATAAATATCTTGAAAAAAACAAATAATAATAATATAATTATAAAAAATGATTAAATTAACCAAAATTTACCCATTTGAAACCATATTTTTTGATAATATTATAATTAGGCGGTGTATAAGATGAAAGCAACTCGTTTGAATGATATTGAAAACCTCTTAGAGGAACAAAATACTTTATCTATTAACCACTTATGTGAAATCTTTAATGTATCCAAAAATACAATTCGTAGAGATATTGCTGAATTAGAAAAGCGTGGTACCATCAAAAAAGTCTATGGTGGCATTATGCGAAATCAAACTAATATTCCAGAACCATTTGCTGCTCGCGAAATAAAAAATAAGACGAAAAAGAAACAGCTAGCTAAATTAGCTGCAAATCTTGTAGACGATAACGACATTATTTACATTGATTCTGGAACTACTACAATGCATATGATTCCATATTTAGCAGAAAAGAAAAATCTTACCATTTTAACAGCTAACGTTTATGTAATTAATGAAGCTTTTCATTATCCACAAATGAATATAATTGCTACTGGTGGCACTCTTTATCGCCCATCTAATGCCTTTGTTGGAGCAAGTGTTCTCCAATTTTTAGAAGGATTTAATATCTCAAAATGCTTTTTGGCTGCTACAGGTATTTCTATTGAAAATGGTGCTACAAATGCATCTCCAATGGAAGGAGATATAAAAAAATATCTTACAAGTAACAGTAAAACTAAAATTTTATTAGTAGATTCTACAAAAATAGACCAAGTTTCCTTAGTTACTTTTGCTAAATTAAAAGATATGGACTATATCATCTCCGATAATAAATTCTCCTCAAAATACAACGATTATTTCAAACATAATAATGTTCATTTAGTAACACCTTAAAAATAAAGCCCCCAGTTTTGATGTACACTCTTCTTACTGGTTTTGTTCAGTAAAGATAGTACATATCAAAACTGGAGGCTTTGTCTTTCTTACCTAAAAATAAAAACTCTTTGTTAAATATTGATTTTAATATTTAACAAAGAGTTTTTTATCAATATACATACTTTTCTAATGATGGGTTTAATTCTTCTGATGTTGTTATCTCAGTTGTATTCATATCTGTTGTTACATCAGAAACAACTTTGACATTTTCTTCACTACTATTATTTTCTTTATACTCATCATTACTTATATTATTGTCTACATCACTAGATACTTCTACTTTTGTATTTTCAGCTACATCTACATCTTTTGCTTTTGTTTGTTGTGCTGTATCTGCTACATCTGTTGTTTTATTATTTAAGCTTTTAGCTCTGTTGACAATTGCAGCATCTAAAGCTGCTAAATTTTTATTTGTTTCTCTACTGTGTTTTATTCTTTGTTCTGTAATTTTATTTAATTTAATTACATTTTGTTTATTTACTACAGTTTTATCTTGCAATTCACTAGGATCATAGAAACTAAAGCCAAATTCAAGCCAAGCTGGTGCATCGTCCCAACGATAATCATCATTGTAAAATACTGCAATCAAAGTTTTTTGCCCACGTGTAGCTGAAGCTACTAAGCAATCTCCTGCTGCATTTGTAAAACCTGTCTTTATACCATTAGCACCTTCAAAACCACTTTTTAAAAAGCGATTTGTAGTAGTTACATATTCAGTATGACCATCCATGTATTTCATATTATATGCTTTTTTACTTACTATTTCTCTAAATTCAGGCTTTTTCATAGCATAACTTGCAATAATTGCCATATCATGAGCAGTAGAATAATGACCTTGAGCTGTAAGTCCATGAGGATTTAGAAAATGCGTATTTACTGCTCCTAATTCTTTTGCTTTGTCATTCATCATTTTAGCAAATGCTGGTACACTTCCCGCTACTGTTTGCGCTACAGCTACGGCTGCATCATTGCCAGATACTATCATCATACCAGTCAAAGCTTCTCTTAAAGTTATTTTATCGCCTAATCTTAAACCCAAAGAAGAAGGCTCTGTATTCACTGCTTCTGGCGTTATCACTAATGGCTCGTCTAATTTGCCACTTTCTAAAGCTAAAATGGCTGTCATTATTTTTGTGGTACTAGCAGGATGCATTATTTTATCTTCATCTTTACCATATAATACACCATTATCATCAGCATCTATTAAACAAGCTGACACTGCACTTGTATCAGGGTTAGGCAAGGTCTTTGCCAAAGCTATATTGCAAATCAATAAACATAAGCTAAAAATTATAGCTATCTTTTTTAAATACATAAAAATAAACGCTTCTCTCTTTATCTAATTTATTTACGTCTAGGATTTTGTTTAAGTGTATCAATATCATATGGAGTTTCCTGATATACATAATAGTTAAGCCAGTTATTAAATAATAAGTTAGCTACACTTCTCCATCTTACAATCGGCTCTTTTGTTGGATCATCATCAGGATAATAATTGATAGGAATATGCATATCCATACCAGCTTTTATATCTCTATCATATTCGCTTTTCAAGCTATATGGATCATATTCTGCATGACCTGTAATGAAAAATTCATTATCTTTCAAATTAGCAACAATATAAACTCCTGCATCGCCTTCTGCCATGATAGTTAAATCTTTTACTTTTTCAATATCTTCTCTTTTCATACCGATATGACGAGAATGTGGTACATAGAATTCATCATCAAAACCACGGAATAATTTTTCATGTTTTACATTTAAATGATGTTTATATACACCAAATACTTTTTTAGGTTCATAATATTTTTTTATACCATAATGATGATAAAGTCCTGCAAAAGCACCCCAACAAATATGGAAAGTAGACCAAGCATGTTTTCTGCTCCAATCCATAATTTCACATACCTCTTTCCAATATGCTACTTCTTCATATTCCATACGTTCAACAGGTGCACCTGTGATGATAAAACCATCATAATATTTATCTTTTACATCTTCAAAAGTACCATAAAATTGAGATAAATACTGTATTGATGTATGTTTTGGTAAATAAGACTCTGTATAAATAAAATCTACTTCAATCTGTAGTGGTGTATTACCTAAAAGTCTTAATAATTGCGTTTCTGTAACAGTTTTATTAGGCATTAAATTTAAAATTAAAATCTTGAGGGGACGAATATCTTGTGTATAAGCTCTTTCGGTATCCATCACGAAAATATTTTCGCTCTCTAGTATTTGTGAAGCTGGTAATGTACTTGGTATTTTTATAGGCATATTTTCTTATCCTCCCACTATTATTATAAATTTTATGTAATATCTAAAAACTTTTTGCTATGGCGTTAATTCTATCACAGCGATAAAACCTCGTCAATTAAGATTGAATTTGACTCTTGAGCTTTTATCTATAACTTTTTTTTCATATTATATGATATAATTACTAATAACATTTATTAAGGAGACTTTTTATGCTTGAACAAAATATCACAGCTTATCTAGCAAATCTACTTAAACTAAAAACAAGTCAAATAAATGCTGCTATAAAACTCATAGACGAAGGTAATACTATTCCTTTTATCGCACGTTATCGTAAAGAAGCAACTGGCGATATGAAAGATGAACAGCTTCGTGATTTAAACGATAAGCTTATTTATGTACGTAATTTAATTAAACGTCAAAATGAAATAAAAAATAGCATTGAAGAACAAGGAAAAATGACTCCTGAACTCTCCTTGGCTATAGATAAAGTAGAAAAACTTCAAGAACTTGAAGACATATATCTACCATATAAACAGAAAAAACGCACTCGTGCTATGATTGCTAAAGAAAAAGGTTTAGAGCCACTCGCTCAATTTATCTTAAAACAAGAAGATAGCTCTGAAAAACTTGAAGATATCGCCTTGAAATATTTAAATGATGAAGTAACTTCTAGCGATGAAGCACTCGCTGGCGCTTCTGACATCATTGCCGAAACTATTTCTGATAGTGCGGATATTCGTGCTAAACTTCGCCAACACCTCTGGCAAACTTCTTCATTGAGCATTACTAGAGATAAAGAAGCTGACAGTGATGAAGCTTTTCTCATGTACGAAGATTATACAGAGCCAATTAAACATCTACCATCACATCGCATTTTAGCTATCAATCGCGGTGAAAGTAAAGATATTTTAAAAGTAAAGTTAATCAGTGATATAGATAAAGATATTGCTATCATCACTAAATTTATCTTAAAACAAAATAGTCCATACAAAGAATTTCTTACAAATGCAATCATTGATGCCTATAAACGTCTAATCTTCCCTGCACTTGAAAGAGAAATTCGCAATCAGCTTACTGAAACAGCTCAGACTCAAGCCATCCATGTATTTGCTTCCAATCTCAAACAATTGCTCTTACAAGCACCACTAGCTGGCTATACTGTAATGGGACTTGACCCTGGATATCGTACAGGTTGTAAAATGGCAATTGTCGATGCTACAGGACAAGTTTTAGACCATGGTGTATTATATATCACTATGAGTGATGACGCTAAAGCAAAATCTGCACAGAAGCTATTAGATTATATTCAAAAATATAAAGTAAATTTAATCTCTATCGGCAATGGTACTGCTTCTTATGAAACAGAAGAATTCGTAGCTAATTTAATCAATGAACATAAATTACCTGTTCATTATCTAATCACTAACGAAGCAGGCGCTTCTGTTTATTCTGCTTCCAAATTAGCTGTAGAAGAATTACCTGAATATGATGTAACTATTCGTGGCGCTATCTCTATCGCTCGTCGTATTCAAGACCCATTAGCGGAACTTGTAAAGATTGAACCTAAAGCTATTGGCGTCGGTCAATATCAACATGATGTCAATCAAAAAGAATTAGCTAATACTTTAGATGCTGTTATTGAAGCTGCTGTTAACCATGTAGGTGTAGAACTAAATACAGCTTCTGCTGCTCTTTTAAAACATATTGCTGGTATCAATGCTACTGTAGCTAAAAATATCATTAAGTATCGTGATGAACATGGCATATTTGCTTCACGTAAAGAACTATTAAAAGTTTCTCGTCTTGGACCTACAGCTTATACTCAATGTGCAGGATTTTTGCGCATCAATGGTGCTACTTGTCCACTTGATAATACGCCTGTACATCCTGAATCATATCCTCTTGCTGAGCAAATATTAGCTGAATTGGGATTTTCCCTTGATGATTTAGCCGATAAAAATAAATTAGATTTACTTAAAGCTAAAATTAAATTAGTGGATATAGATAAATTAGCTACTAAATTAAATGCTGGCGTTTTTACTGTTAAAGATATCTTAGATGCTCTAACAAAACCAGGTCGCGACCCACGTGAAGATTTACCAGCACCACTTACACGCCAAAATATCATCAAATTAGAAGATATCAAGGTGGGTACTATCATGCGTGGTACAGTTCGCAATATCACTGATTTCGGTGTTTTTGTTGACATTGGTATCAAGACTGCTGGTCTTATTCATATCTCTGAATTAAGCAATAAACATGTAAAACACCCATTAGATGTTGTATCTGTTGGTGATATTTTAAATGTTTTAGTCATCAGTGTAGATGCTAAACGCAATCGCATTGGCTTAAGCCTTAAACAAGTAACAAAGGAGAACAATAATGTCCTTGCTTAATCAAACTATAAAAAAAATCTTACCACCAGATCAAAGAGCGATTAAATTTGTTGAAAATAAATTAGCTCAAACCATGACAAATGCAGATGGTCTTGGTGAGTTAAAAAATCTATTATTACGCTATGTAGGTATCACAGGTCAAATTCACCCTGAAATTCCTAAAAAATTCACTATCATAACTTGTGGCGACCATGGTGTTGCTGAAATGAATGTCAGCGCTTATCCTCAAGAAACAACAGCACATATGACTAAAAATTACCTTGTTTCTAAAGGTGCTGTAGCCAATTGCATGTCTAATTTTTGTGGTTCTGATATGATAGTTGTAGATATGGGTATCAAAGCTCCTGTCGATGATATTCCTGGATTAATCGACCGCAAAATCGCTCATGGCACACAAAACTGTGCTAAAGGCCCTGCAATGACTCGTGAACAAGCAATTCGTGCTATTGAAACTGGTATAGAACTTGTAAATGAATATGCTAAACAAGGATATCGCTGTTTCTTGCCTGGAGAAATGGGTATTGCTAATACTACATCAAGTGCTGCTATGGTAGCTTGTCTTTGTAATCTAACACCTAAACAAGCAACAGGTAGAGGAACTAATATTTCTGATGAACGACTTGCCATTAAAATTGAAGTAGTAAAACAAGCTTTAAAAGTAAATAAACCTGACCCTACTGATGGTATTGATGTCATCAGTAAATTAGGTGGCTTTGAACTTGCTTGTATCACAGGCATAATATTAGGTGCTGCCGCTAATCGTTGCTTTGTCGTTTTAGATGGCTTTAATACAGGCTCAGCTGCTTTAGTCGCTCAAGCTATTTGCCCTGAAATAACAAATTATCTTATGGCATCTCATTTAGCTGCTGAACCAGCTCATAACGCTATTTTAAAGAAATTAAATCTATCTCCATACATGGACTTACAATTCCGCTTAGGCGAAGCTACAGGCTCATCTATCGCTGTTAATATCTTAGATTGTGCTATTGAAGCTTATCAATCTGTATATCAAGCAGCACTTGCTGAAACAGATAAGTTAATCCGCCCTAACATTCCTCAAGCAGATTTAAATACAAAGACCACATTATTAAAACGCACTCGCAATATTCCAGCTTTAGACGCAGATATCCAAAAACAATGTAGATTTCGCATTGATAATCTGACTAAACCTATTTATAGTTTAGGTAGATTAGAAGAAATAGCTGAACATATATCTGGTATTGTAAAAAAAGTAAAACCTACATCTGTACGCAAAAAAATCATTGTTTTAACATCTGAAAAGAGCTGTAGTATCGTACAACATCGACTCACTCAATCATTTGCTCATCATGCTAATGCAGATTATCATTTCACTGCTATTCCACAATCCAATCTCACAGAAAAGACATTATCCTTCAGTCTTTTACAAGGTATAAGTTATGGCTCTAAAATCAAAAATATTGAAGTTTTAGGCATAGCTTGCTGTGAAACTCATCCTAAAGAAATTTGTGGTACATTTAGCTTAAATATTCAACAACAATTATGTCTACCTAATGGTGATTTACGTTACGGTAAACGCGGTTTTCTTTCCTTAACACCTACAGAAGATTTACAACAAATCGCTTTTATGGCAGGTATCGCCATAGGTGCTGCTAGCAATGGCATATTGACATTATCTGATGATTTAGTATCCACTATCGCTTTAAAATACGCTTTAGTTTTAGCTCCTGCTATCAATCCTTATCTAATGTTTGTATGTCCTGATTATTTAGACTTAAATATAACTACAGGCGGTGGTTGTATCTGTAGCTTGGGCATGAAATTAATTGACGCATCTCTTCAAATGATGAAAGATATGAAGACATTTGCTGAAGCAGGCGTTGCCATAGCTACTGATGGACCTGGAGCTGGTATTCAAGTAGATAAATAAAATGTTTCACGTGAAACATTTTTAATTTTAGATTTTATAAATACAAAGAGGAGTAATAATGACACTTAGACATTTAGCTATATTTATTAAAGTTTGTGAAGAAAATGGTATTACTGCTGCTGCCAAAAAACTTCATATGACTCAACCATCTGTAAGTCAAGTTATTCAAGAATTAGAAGCACATTATCAAACACTTCTATTTGAACGTTTAGGTCGTCGCATTTTTATTACAGAGGCAGGTCGTAGATTATTACGTTATTCTCGCAATTTGATCAATCTGAACGCTCAAACAGAACAAGCTATGCGTGCATTCAATGAAGTATATCATCTTCGCATTGGTGCTAGTATCACTATCGGTAGTAATTTTCTCATTGATTTAATTCAGCATATTTCCCATAATGGTTCTGGCAAAGAAATCTTTTCAGAAATTCATAACACCTCTGAGCTTGAAGAAATGCTTTTAAATGATAGCTTAGATTTAGCTTTAGTTGAAGGTGAAATCCATTCTGAATACTTGATTACTAAACCTTTTATGAATGATGAATTAGTCTTCATCATTGGACAAAATCACCCATTAGCTGATAAAGAAATCACTCTTGAAGATTTAACAAAACTAAGATTTTTCGTTCGTGAAACAGGCAGTGGAACTCGTGAATTATTTGAACAAGTAATGCACAGACATAATATTTATTATCAAACTGCTGGTATTTACAATAGCATGGAAGCTATAAAAAAAGCTGTCATCAGCGGTTTAGGTGTTTCTGTAATCTCTACTGAAGCTATCAAAGATGAATTAAAAGAAGGCAAATTAAAAACTTTTACTATGCCTGAACTTGTATTTAAACGTCAATTTAATATTGTTTATCATAAAAACAAATTCATACCACCAGAAATGCAAGAAGTAATTGATGAATGTTTACAATTATCATCAAATAAATAATCATTACTTTTTAAAATAAATTATTTCTATTCTCATTGACAGATTTTATATTTATCTATTATAATAATAACGATATTAAAAGGGAGTAACTTCCTTGTGTTATTGTCAACAATCACTGTAGCAATCGCTTCTGGCAATAACGTCGATTATTTTCGATAAGTGAGACTTTTAATACGCATATAATTCATGTGTGTATTAAAAGTCTTTTTTTGTGTTCAAAAGACTTTTAATGGAAGGAGCAATTTATGGAAATCTTATCTACTCAATTTTTATTAGCTTTAGGTTCTATTATCTTACTTGATTTAGTATTAGCTGGTGATAACGCTGTAGTCATTGCTATGGCTTCTCGTAAATTACCAGAAAACATGCGTAAACGTGCCATTTATATTGGTACTGCCGGTGCTGTAGTAATTCGTGCTATCATGACTTTAATTGCAACATATTTATTAACCATTCCTTTTTTACAAGCAATCGGCGGTCTTATCTTATTGCCAATAGCTTTTAAATTATTAAAACCAGAAAAACACAATCTTGAAGATACAAATTCTCTTAGTGCTTCTACTGGTTTTGCCACTGCTATCAAAACAATTATCATTGCTGATGCTGCTATGGGCATAGATAATGTATTGGCTATCGCTGGTGTTGCTCATGGTGATATGGTGCTTGTATTATTAGGTTTAGCTATTAGTATTCCTATCGTTGTATGGGGTAGCCAAATCATTTCCAACTTAATGGATAGATTACCTATCCTCATCACTCTTGGCTCTGCTATCTTAGCTTACACTTCTGCTAGTATGATACTTCATGATAAAATCATTGGTAATTTCTTGTTATCTTTAACTGAATATATGAATTATATTCTACCTGTTCTCTTTATCGGAGCAATTATCGTTTATAGCCAAAAAGTAGCTAAAAAATAAAATATATCTAAAAGCTCTATTAGTTATCAAAAAATTAATAGAGCTTTTTTATTTTTACTCTAAATCACTTTGTCTATAGATAATATATATAATTTCTTATTGCTATACATAAAGGTAAATGATAAAATAATAAAGATATAAGTCTTGTGGAGGATGAAAATTGGAAAAGTTGATTATACATGGCGGTCATGAATTGCATGGTCGTGTAAAAATTAGCGGTGCAAAAAACGCTGTACTGCCTATTATTGCAGCAACTCTTCTGGCCCAGGATAAGCCATGTGTTTTAGACGAAGTACCTTATTTAAACGACGTCTGCACAATCGCTGAAGTTCTGCGTCAGCTTGGTGCTAAAGTTGATTTCAATCGTCAACAACATACATTGTTTGTTGATAGTACTGTTTTAAAAACAGTTGATGCACCATATGATTTAGTACGTAAAATGAGAGCTTCCTTTGTTATTATGGGACCTCTATTAGCACGTTATGGAAAAGCTAAAATTTCCATGCCTGGTGGCTGTGCTATTGGTACTAGACCTATCGATTTACACCTCAAAGGTTTTGAAGCTCTTGGAGCTGAAATCGAAATCGGACACGGCTTTATCAGTGCTACTGCACCAAATGGGCTAAAAGGAACTAGTATTTATCTTGATTTCCCAAGTGTCGGTGCTACAGAAAATATCATCATGGCAGCATGTATGGCTGAAGGTCAGACTATACTTGAAAATGCTGCTCAAGAACCAGAAATTATCGATTTAGCTAATTTCTTAAACATCATGGGAGCTAAAATTCGCGGTGCTGGTACAAATGTGATCAAAATTACAGGTGTGCCAAAATTAATTGGTCATAACTATACAATTATTCCTGACCGAATTGAAGCTGGAACCTATATGGTGGCTGTAGCCATGACTGGCGGAGATATCTATATAGAAAATGCTATTAGTGAACATTTAAAACCTGTTATTGCAAAATTAAATGAAGCAGGAGTTAAAATTGAAGAAGATATCGATGGTATCCGTGTTAGCTGTAACAAGCGCCCCAAAGCTATCGATATTAAAACTCTACCATATCCAGGATTTCCTACAGATATGCAAGCTCAATTTATGGCAATGCTCACTATTGCTGATGGTACAGGTCTTGTTACAGAGACTGTATTTGAAAATCGTTTTATGCATGTAGATGAATTAAAACGTATGGGAGCTTGTATTAAAGTTGATGGACGCACATCTATTGTTGAAGGTGTTCCTTCATTAAATGGTTGTCAAGTAAAAGCTACAGACTTACGTGCTGGAGCTGCCATGGTACTTGCTGGTTTAGTTGCTAATGGCGAAACTGAAGTATCTTATATTCATCATATTGATAGAGGATACGATAATCTCGTAGAAAAATTATGTGGATTAGGTGCAGACATTTGTCGTGTTGATAACTAAAAATTGTGTGTACATAAATAGCCAAGATAGTCATTATCTATCTTGGCTATTTTGGTATAACAAGGAGGTTTTACTTATGCTGTGCTCAAAAAATAGTTGTACTGGTTGTTTATCTTGTCAAAATATCTGTCCTAAAAATGCAATACAAGTAATCACCGACAAACAAGGTTTTTGGCAACCTCAAATCGACAAAGAAAAATGTATTAATTGTGGATTGTGCCATAAATCTTGTCCTGTATACTTCAAACCACATAATGAAGAAAACTTAACTGAAATCTATGCTTGCTGGCATAAAAATCCTAAAAAGCGTCAACAGGCAGCTTCAGGAGGATTATTTACCGCTTTAATGCTACAAGCACTATCCCAAAATTTTTATGTTTGTGGCTCAACTTTGACTGATGATTTAAAAGCTAAACATATCATCATCAATAAAATCGAAGATTATCCTTTATTGATTGGCTCTAAATATGTACAGAGTTTTATTGGAACAACATATAAGGATATCCGTAAATTATTACTTCAAGGCGAAAAAGTATTATTTTCCGGCACACCTTGCCAAGTTGCTGGTCTATATGCTTTTCTCAAAAAACGCTATGAAGGTCAATTATTCACAGTTGATTTACTTTGCCATGGTGTGCCTTCACCACAGATATTCAAAGATTATCTAAATCATTTAAAATCCACACATAATGCTAATGTCATTGATTTTAAATTTCGTGAAAAACCAGGCTGGCGTCGCTATCAAGTAATCGCTAAATTTGATAACAACAAAAAAGATATTTCTTATAAAGATACTAATGAATATATCAAAGGATTTTTAAAGGGAAATTTCCTCAGGAGTTCCTGTTATAATTGTGCTTATACGAATTTAGATAGAGTGAGCGATTTAACTATTGGCGATTTTTGGAATTACTTCTCTGATAATGTAAACAGCGAAGATATTGATGATGATAAAGGCATTTCTATGTTATTAATCAATACGCAAAATGGCAAATCACTATTTACTAAAGCTAAAGAAGATTTAATCTATTTTGCTAAAGATTTTCAAAAATCTATTGAAAAAAGCCCTCGCTTGCATAAACCTACAAAAAAACCAGAAACATATGAACAATTTTGGCAAGACTATGCTCAACACGATTTCAGTTATATGTTAAAAAATTATTTTTAAATGCAAAAAAGCCGATATCAAATGATATCGGCTTAATTATCGCTAAATTATTCAGCTGTGAAAGGTAAAAGAGCGATGTTACGAGCTCTTTTAATTGCAACTGTTACTTGACGTTGGTGGCAAGCACAGTTACCGGAAATACGACGAGGTAAAATTTTACCACGTTCTGTAATGAAACGACGGAGTTTTGCTACGTCTTTATAATCGATATGTTCGATTTTATCAGCGCAGAAGCTACAAACTTTTCTTTTTGGTCTTCTGTTTCTATCGCGTTTAACCAATGTTGTTACCCTCCTTAAAATGGTATTTCTTCGTCAGGGGGTACTTCAGAACCGAAAGATGCTGCTGCTCCACCCATCATTGGAGATGAAGTCTGCATTTGTGCACCACCGAATTGCTGTGTTGGTGCTGGAGCACTTGTTGGTCTAGAACCCATAAACTCAAGTTCTTGGGCTATGACTTCAGTAACATAGCGTTTACTTCCATCTTGTGCATCATAACTGCGAATTTGAATGCGACCTTCAATCAAGACTTGACTGCCTTTTACTAAATTGTTGCCACATACTTCAGCTAATTTATCCCATACTACGATAGGAATAAAATCTGCTGTTTGTTGTTGATCAGCACTACGACTAAATCTACGGTTCACAGCTAAAGTAAAGCTTGCCACCGCTTTTCCTGTCTGCGTGTAACGTACTTCTGGGTCACGCACAAGACGCCCTGCTAATATTACCTTATTCATGGTAATTTCCTCCCTGGCAAATCTTTATAATTATTTTTCGTCTTCTCTAACGATCATATGTTTTAATACTTCATCAGTAATTTTCATTACACGATCAAGTTCTGCAGAGCAAGCTGGTTCTGCTGTGTATTCAAATAAGCAGTAGAAACCATCAGTGCAGTCTTTAATTTCATAAGCCAAACGTTTTTTGCCCCAACGATCTTCTTTGTCAATAGTACCACCATTGGCAACGATTAAGTTAGAGAACTTTTCGATAACAGCATTAGTTGCTTCTTCTTCCATTGGTCTAATAATAAATACGACTTCGTACTTTCTCACGAAATCACCTCCTCTTTGGACTATCGGCCCACAAATGGGCAGGGATTAATTCCGCTAAACGGAACTCGTTATTAACATAACTTCTTAATTATATCATTGTCTAAATGCTAACGCAAGCTATTATTTAACTATTCTTTAACATTTTCTTTACCTCTCATCAAAGAAGCAAATAGGGCTATAATACATAAAAAACCAAATAAAATAAATATATATTTAAAACTGTGTAAAATTATGTCTACATAATTACTTTCTATCGCTTCAGCAGTAAAAATAGACAATAGCAAGGTTACTAATGACATGCTTATCGCTTGCCCTGTAAGGCGCATTACTGCCAAAATCGAAGACGCCACTCCATAAAATTTTGCCTCTACAGCTCCCATAATGGCATTATTATTCGGTGAAGCAAATAAACCAAAGCCTAAACCAATAAAGGCTAAATTTATACCAATCAGATAAAATGATGTATCTTTATCCAAAAAAGAAAAAGCAAATAATCCTATCATCATCATACCCATACCTAAAGAAGCAATCAGTCTTGATGAGAATTTATCGGATAATGCTCCTGCTTTAGGAGAGACAATCGTCATAATAAATGGTTGTATCAATAAAAATCCTCCAGCTGTAAAAGCATCCATACCTCTGACTAATTGCAAATATAAAGATAATACAAAACCTAAAGCAAAAGTCGCACTATAATGAATTAAAGCGGCTATATTTGACATGGTAAACACTGTATTTTTAAAAATAGATAAATCTACAAGTGGTGAAGCAACTTTTTTCTGCTCATATATAAATAATAAAAATAAAATAAAGGCTATAAATGGCATATAATGCACAAATTCATGTCTTGTCCAATCTGATAATCCATATAAAAATAAAACTATCATTACTAGATAAATAATGCTACCAATATAGTCAAATTTTTTATCTTTTGCTCCATACCAATCAGTTTTCACCTTAAAAATCAAAAAGAAATTTATCAATAAAGCTATACCAGTAAGCCAAAAAATCATTCTCCAGCCCAAATAATCTGTGATAAAACCACCAATAAAAGGCCCTAATGAAACACCTGAATATACACACGCTGCCGATAAACCTATCGTCTTGCCACGATTTTCAGCACCACAACAAGAGACCAGTAATGCCATACTTGTACCAAAAATCATTGACATGGACAATCCCTGTAAAAATCGCACAAAGATAAAAGCTAAAAAGTTTTGCACTACTGCACAGACTAAAGTAGTAGCACAAATACAAGCCAATCCTTGTAGATATATTCTTCTGCGTCCTTTTATATCAGCTAAACGACCAAAGGGTAATAAAGCGGCTGCTGAACCAATTAAAAAAGCTGTAACAGCCCAAGTTAACTCATCTGGCATCATGTTAAAATCTTCAGCCATGGCTGGAACAGCGATATTTACTGAACTTCCCATAAATGGACCTATGAATGATGTTATCATCACTGCAATCAATATTCTTTTCTGTTCTGTCATTTTTCTCACCTACTTTTATTTCTTTTAACTTCATCTTAACATAAAAAAAGAACTGCAACCAAATGAAAAATATACAATCATTTGTTTGCAGTTCTTCTCTTTATACAACAGATTCAATAAGTCTATCTTCTGTAGAAATTCGCCATATTCTTTCAAAAGGATAAGATTGGAACATGTATCTTAAATCAATATAGCCTTCGCCTAAAATAAAAGATATACGTTTTAGGATTTTACCCTTATGTGTTTTCCTTATTTTATTAATATAATAAGCTATCTCTACATCGTCTAATTTACCATTCTGCATGTATACTTTTATACCATCGTAAAACAACATCGACACCTCCAGGACGCTGGACATATTTAGAGATATTAAGGATTTAATTTTTCTTATTGGCAATTTTACAATATCTAATAAAAAATGTCAAAATATGTAAACAAAGAAGTACTATATATAATATTTTGATTTTTTGCAAAAAAACAAGATACTACCAAAACCCTTGTAGTACCTTGTTTTCTTACTAATTATGTTTTACTTGTTATTTTAAATTCTCAGGATTTAAACAGAGTAAATCTTCCACAACAAATCGACCATCTTTGCGAATTAATTCATCATCAAGATAAATTTCTCCTCCACCATATTCAGGAGTCTGAATTAAAACTAAATCCCAGTGAACAGCTGAACGATTTGTATTATCTGCATCTTCATAAGCACAACCTGGAGTGAAATGTAAACTACCACTTATTTTTTCGTCAAATAAGATATCTTTCATAGGGAAAGTTACATATGGATTTAGACCAAAAGAGAATTCCCCTATATATCTTGCACCTTCATCAGTATCCAAAATTTTATTTAAAGTCTCTGTATGATTTGCTGTAGCTTTTACTATCTTACCATTTTCAAAAGTAAAAGATACATTTTCAAAAGTAGTACCTTGATAAATTGATGGTGTATTGTATGTGATAGTACCATTTACACTATCTTTAATTGGAGCTGTATAAACTTCACCATCTGGAATATTACAATCACCTGCACATTTAACAGCTGGCATATTTTTGATAGAAAAAGTTATATCTGTTCCTTTGCCTTTAATTCTGACTTTATCAGCATTTTCCATGCGTTTAACTAGGCTATCCATAGCTTTACCCATTTTAGCATAATCTAAATTGCAAACATTGTAATAAAAATCAGTAAAAGCATCTGTACTCATATTTGCAAGCTGTGCCATAGAACCATTTGGATAACGAAGAACACACCATTTTGTTTTTGGCACGCGTATATCACTATGCACTGGTTTCATCCAATATTTAGAATAAATTTCCATTTTATCTGCTGGCACATCACTCAATTGACTTACATTTTCACTGCCACGAATAGCAATATATGCGTCCATGTTTTTCATGCGAAGTGATTCATATTCTGCACAAAGCTTCATTTGCTCTGTTGTAGCATTTAATAATAATTCACGTTGCATTTTCAAATTTTTTATAGTTAAAAACGGTATACCGCCTACTTTATAAGCTTCTTGTATCAAAGCTTGTGCAAGCTCCATACCTTCATCAATCAATTCAATTAAAAGTTTTTCGCCTTTTTGTAAACGCACAGAATAATTTATGAGATTATGTGCTAATTGTAAATTTCTACTATCCATTTTTTCAACCTACTTTCTGTAATTTTTATTATTTATTTATTTTATCATAAATTATTTTAAAAAAACTATTGACAATTTTGCAATATAAGATTATATTAATCTACAATGAGTTTTGTAAATTTGTAAATATAAAATAAAGTATAAATCTAGAGATAGGAACAAGTAATTTTTCCTTAAAGCTTACAGAGAGCCACTATTTTGCTGAAAAGTGGTAGCCAAAAGAAAAATGAAAATCATCCTTGAAGATTTTAGCTGAAATCCAGTAAGCTAAAACGTTTGTTCTACGTTATAAGAAACGCGTATTATGATGTACGTTGAGAGCTGTTGTCTATAATTAAGACAAAATCAGGGTGGTACCGCGGAAATATAACCTCCGTCCCTTTATGGGGCGGAGGTTTTTTGTATTTATACTTAGTTTTACACAAAATATTTTATTAGGAGGTTTTAACAATGGAACAAATCAATTTTGCAAGTTTAAAAAGAAAGCGTGATTTACATATTATTTTACCTGTATTCTTAGTTTCAATCATCGCTTGTATCGACCGTGTAAATATAGCTTATGCAGCTTTGACTATGACTGAAGATTTACCATGGCTTACACCTGAAATCTTTGGAGCTGGTGCTGGTATCTTCTTCATGGGTTACTTACTTTTAGAAATTCCTGGCTCTTTAATCGCTGCTAAATATTCTGCTAGTAAATGGATTGCCCGTATCATGTTCACATGGGGTCTCGTTTGCGTTCTCATGGCTTTCATGTCTACTCAAACTGAATTTTATATCTACCGCTTCTTACTCGGTGCATCTGAAGCAAGTCTTTATCCTGTTATTTATTCTGTATTATTCCCTCGTTGGTTCACACCAAAAGAAAGAGCTCGTGCTACTTCCTTAATGCTTACTTCGCTATTATTATCTACTATTATCGGTGCTCCTTTAGCTGGTGTTTTATTAAATACTTCTATTTTAGGTATGCATGGTTGGCAAGAATTATTCATCTTAGAAGCTGTTCCTGCTCTCCTCTTCGCTGTAGTATTCTTCTTCTGGGTTAAAGATAGACCAGATCAAGTATCTTGGCTCAATGATGCTGAGAAAAAATATTTAACAGAAGCTTTTGAAGCTGAACAAGCTCGTTTACAAAAAGTAAAAAAATATACTGTTATGCAAGCTTTTACTGATAAAAAAGTTTTAAAACTTTGCTTTATCTATTTCATGTGGGTAATTGGTTTCTGGGGCTTCAACTTCTGGATGCCAACTGTATTAAAAAGCCTTTCCGGTTGGTCAACTTCTCTATTAGGTGGCGCTATCGCTATTCCTATGACTGTAGCTTTAATCGTACAAATAATCGCAGGTTATACATCTACTAAAACAGGTGATAAAGTTTGGCATGTAGCTATTGCCATGTTCATCGGTGCTATCGGTCTTGGACTTAGCCCATTTGCTAGCAATCCTTCTGTAGCATTATTTTTAATCTGCTTATCCGCTATCGGCATCTATGCTTCTATGGGCGTATGGTGGACAGTTCCTACTACATTCTTAACAGGCCCTGCAGCTGCTGGTGCTATCGGTCTTATCAATTCCTGTGGTAACCTTGGTGGTTGGGTTGGCCCTTATATGATGGGCTTCATCAAAACAGAAACAGGTTCTTTTGACCTTGGATATTTTGCTATGGCATTATTTATGTTAATCGCAGGTATAACAACACTCACAATCAAATATGGTTGGACAGGTCAAAAAAATCGCCAACCAGTAACTGAAAACACAACTACAGATACTGTCGCAAATTAAATAATTCAAATAAAAAACGTATTATCTTTTATGGATAATACGTTTTTTTATGATAAAAATTAAATATTATATTCTTTGGCAATTTGAGCAAATTCTTCTACTCTTGCAGAAATATCCTTTGCTCCTAAAACGGCAGAACCTGCTACAATTACATTTGCACCAGAAGCAAAACATGTTTTTATTGTTTCAGGATTTACACCACCATCAACTTCAATATCATATTTATAATTATTTTCTTCACGAAGTTTTACTAATTCTTTTACTTTTTCCATCTGGTCTTCCATGAATTTTTGGCCACCAAAACCTGGTTCTACAGTCATTACTAAGACCATATCTAATTCACCTAATAAATCTTTTATTTCACTTATTGGTGTTGCTGGTTTAACAGCGATAGCTGCTTTCATACCACATTTCTTTATTTTTTCTACAGTTGCTTTTGCATCTTTAGTCGCTTCAATATGGAAACAGAAAATATCTGTACCAGCTTTAGCGAACTGTTCTACATAACGTTCTGGTTCTATAATCATCAAATGCACATCAAAAACCATTTTTGTATATTTGCGAATAGACTCAACAACAGCAAGACCGAAAGATAAATTAGGTACAAAAACTCCATCCATAATATCCAAATGAAGATAAGGTACTTTTGCTTCATCTAATTTGGCTAATTGTTCTTTTATAATACCAAAGTCAGCTGCTAATAATGATGGTGCTAATTTATACACAATATCACGTCCTTATTTATTAATCTATAATTAATTGTAGCCCAAAGAATATTTTTCGTCTATAGTAGCTTTTTAATTTATACCTTTTGATGTATAATCATCTTAGATATTTAATTATTTTTTTATAAAAATAATTAATAAACTATGAAATTATTACGAAAGGATTGATTTAATTGAATTGGAAAGCTGTTTTAGCCATTTTGACTTGCAATGTTGTACTGATGTCAGCTAGTTATACTATGCTCATTCCATTTTTACCTATGTATTTAATTAATGAATTAGGTGTAACATCTGACAATGTAAATATGTGGTCAGGCATTATATTTTCCGTAACATTCATCGTTAGTGCTGTTATGGCTCCTATCTGGGGCAAATTATCTGACAAAAAAGGGCGAAAACCTATGGCAGTACGTGCTGGAGTAGGTCTTGCTATTACTTATTTCATCTGTGGTATCGTTAGCTCTCCTATTCAATTAATGTTTGCTCGTATTCTCCAAGGTTTTGCCGCTGGACTTTGGCCTGCTGAACTTGCTATTATGTCCTCTTATGCTCCCAAAGAAAAGCTCGGTTTTTGTATGGGCGTAATGCAAGGTGCTTTAACTGCTGGCGGAGTTATTGGCCCATTACTCGGTGGCGTATTAGCCAGTGTATTTGGTATGCGAGTTTCCTTCTTTATCTCCGCAGGTGCTCTTGCCTTGATTACTTTAATCACCTTAATATTTATCAAAGAGCCACCTCGTGAAGCTAAAACACCTGAACAATTAGCATTAGCTAAAGAAGCAGAAAAAGTAAATTTATTAAAAATACCTATGATTAGACGTATGCTTGAATGTGCTGTTGTTATCCAAATGGCAATTTTAATTCTTCAGCCTATATTAACATTATATGTAGCTGAACTACATCATAGCATGGATAATGTTATCATGTTATCTGGTATGGTCTTTTCTTTAGGTGGTTTTGCTGGAGCTATTTCCGCACCGCTTTGGGGTAGATATGGTCAATCACATGGATTTTTCCGTACTATGTGTATAACCCTTGCTGGTACAGGTTTTATTTTAATCATTCAATCCATACCTAGCACGCTTACTCCATTTGCTATTTTGCAATTTGTTTGTGGTCTATTCTATGCTGGTGTATACCCATCAATCAATTCTATTTTAGTTAAAAAAAGTCCAGCCGAACAACGTGGGCGTATCTTTGGTTTGATGTTTGCAGCCCAACAAATTGGTTCAACTATTGGCCCATTAATTGGTGGCTTTATCGGCACTTTCTTTGGTCTAAAATTTGTCTTTATTTTCGCTGGAATTTTAATGTTCATAACAAGTGCCTTAATGTATCTCAAACCACCAATTAGTAGAAAACCTCGTAAAAGATTTGCTAATTAAATAAATGAAAAAGTGCAAGTAAGAAATTTGAACTGCACCCCAAAAGTTGGACAAAAAACAACTTTTGGAGGTGCAGTTTTTTTATGACTAAATACTCAAATGAATTTAAAGTTAAAGCAATTAAAATGGTTTTAAAAGGAGATTCTATTTCTCATGTAGCTAAAATTCTAAACATGCCAAACACAGCTTCTCTTTGCAGATGGATATTTCATTATGAAAATGGTGGCATCTCACAACTTCTTCATAAAAATC
>NZ_KB899576.1:0-78082 GCF_000378365.1 Megamonas rupellensis DSM 19944
AGTGCAAAAGATAGATAGATACTATCCAAGTTCGCAAATTTGCCATGTTTGTGGTACAAAAAATCCTGAAACTAAAAATTTGGCAGTTCGTGAGTGGATTTGCGCAAAGTGCAAAACCAGCCACGATAGAGATAGAAATGCTGCTATAAATATATGGAAGGTTGGGGCATCAACCTTCTTTGGAGAGATATAGTAAGACCTGCTATTTTAGTAGGCAAGTATCGTTTGTATCCAAGAATCCCCTGCATTTAGGCATGGGGAGTATGTCAAACGCATACCTTTGTCATTTAATTTATCGACAGTTTTTAAGATTTCTTTTTTAATAAACTTATCTAACGGTTCAATTTTTCCTTGATATTCAACATGAGAGCAGATAGATAACATTTCTTCGACTGCACCTTTAGTTATCATTTGGCTTTTTTGATTTTTGTCCTTTACTACTATAGAAAGGCGACGACGTGAAAAATCGAAAGGTATTTCATCTACTTTCGTGTAAGCACTAGATAGATTTATTAAGTTAGGATTATCTTGTTCAATTTCTTCTGTTTTATTGATGATAGCTATATCCATTAAATTTTTATAGCCTGTTTGAAAATAACTATTTAGGTAGGCATGACGTAAGACACGACTATCTTCATTTCCCAGTACATCTAAATGGTATTCTAAAACAACTTTATTCATAGTTAATGTACCAGTTTTATCCGTACAAAGGATATCCATAGCACCAAAATTTTGAATGGAATTTAAGTTTTTTACGATAGTTTTCTTCTTAGACATAGAAACGGCACCTTTAGCTAAGCAAGTAGTAACTATCATAGGTAACATTTCAGGTGTTAAACCTACGGCAATGGAGATAGCAAATAAGAAAGCTTCTACCCAATCATTTTTAGTTATGCCATTGACAAAAAATACTATAGGTACCATAAATAACATAAAACGAATTAAAACCCAAGATACAGAATTGACGCCTTTAGTAAAATTTGTTTCCACAGGTGTAGTAGAAACAGATGAAGCGATTGAACCAAATAAAGTATTATTACCAACACTGATTACTACAGCAGTAGCACTGCCACTTATTACATTACTTCCCATGAATAAAATATTATTATAATCAGTAATAGAAAGATTTTTTTCTTGATAAGTTTTAGCAAATTTTTCTACTGGTTCACTTTCACCTGTCAATGATGCTTGGCTAATGAATAAATCTTTAGCTTCTAAAATTCTAGCATCAGCAGGAATCATATCACCAGCACTTAGATGAATAATATCACCAATTACCACATCTTCTAAAGGAATTTCTGTTTTAGGGCGATATTGTCTAGTGACAGTGCAAGTAGTTGTTATTAAAGATAGAAGTTTTTCGGCTGCATTACCGGAACGGCTTTCTTGGACAAAACGCAAAGAGCCAGATATAAAGACCATTGTAAGAATTATAATAACGGTTACAGGATTTACATCATCAGGGCTGTTTTGCATGATAGGAATAATAATATCAGTAAAAATAGAAACTATAGCCAAACAAAATAAAATTGCTGTAAATGGGTTTATAAAAGCATTGGCAATACGTTTAGTTAAAGATAATTTTTTTCCATGCACAATTTTATTATTGCCATATAAATTACGATGTTCTTTAATGGTTTGTTCACTTAATCCCGTAAAAGAAGTGTTAAGAGCTTGTAATATTAGCTTAGTTGAATTGGTGGCACAAAAAATAATCTGTTCGTTCATTTTTTTTAGTGTTTTTGGATTAGTTGTCACAATGCTCCCTCCATAAAAATAAAATTAATAAATCACGTAACAAAGTATAAATTATTTATTTATCTAATCCTATGGCAGAATTCTTGCGATTTTATTACTTTTTTATAAAGATTTGAAAGAGCATATTATTTAATAAGATTTTAATGAAAGTTTTAAAGGGTTTTAATTTGTATTTTTAGAATATATACAGTATAAATAAAACAATCGAAATCCTTAATGAAGGAGGGGTTTTTATGAATTTACAATTTTTAGGTGCGGCTCATACAGTTACAGGTTCTTGTTATTTATTAGAAGCAAATGACCATAAAGTTTTGATTGATTGTGGTATGTTTCAAGGTGCGAGAAATTTACGTGATTTAAACTACAATGATTTTCGTTTTGTACCGTCAGATATAGATTGCGTACTTTTAACTCACGCTCATGTTGACCATTGCGGTCTTATTCCTAAGTTATGTAAACAAGGATTTAAGGGCGATATATATGCGACAAAAGCGACTTGCGATTTAGTAAATATCATGCTCCCAGATAGTGCACATATCCAAGAGTCTGATGCGCAAATAACAAATCGTAAAGGGCAACGTATGGGAAAAACACCAATAGCTCCTTTATATACTATTGATGATGCTATGGCTTCATTAAAGCAATTTGTGCCAATTGATTATGATCAAGAAATCAATCCAGTAAATGGCATACGAGCTATTTATAAAGATGCTGGTCATATCATGGGGTCAGCAATTATTGAAGTTTATGTAACGGAAAATGGCGAAGAAACTAAAATTGTATTTACAGGCGATTTGGGGCAACCTGACCAGCCTATTATAAAAGACCCTACACATATAAAAGAAGCAGATTATTTAGTAATTGAGTCTACTTATGGTGATCGCAAACATCAAATTTATGATAAAGAAACTCCATTAGCAGAAATTATAAATGATACTATGGACAGAGGCGGAAATTTAATTATTCCATCATTTGCAGTTGGTCGTACACAAACAATGTTATATTATCTATTCAAATTATGGAAAGCCAATCGCATAGAGGATTATTCAGTTGTAGTGGATAGCCCACTTGCTGTTGAAGCTACAAGAATTTTTGCCAAGAATACAAAATATTTTGATGATGAAGCAACTGAATATATTAGAAAACATGGTAAATTGCCTCAAATGCCACAGTTGCGTCTTTGTGAAAGTGCAAATGAATCTAAGGCCTTAAATACAGAAGAAAGTTCACATATTATTTTATCGGCTAGTGGTATGGCGGACGCTGGACGTGTACTTCATCATTTAAAACATAATCTTTGGCGTCCAGAATCTACAATTTTATTTGTAGGTTATCAAGCAGAAGGAAGTTTAGGTAGAAGATTATTAGAAGGCGCAAAAAAAGTAAAAGTCTTAGGTGAAGAAATCAGTGTAAAAGCTAGAATTGTAAATATGGACGGATTTTCTGCTCATGCTGATTATTCACAGATGGAAGAATGGTTACAACATTTAACTATGTATAATGCTAAACAGGTATTTGTAGTGCATGGTGAAGCTACTGCTAGTAAAGCTGTAAAAGAAATGATTGAAGAAGAATTCGGCTGGAATGCATATATTCCATTTTATGCAGATAGAGCTATTATGACAAAGAATACTTGTGAAATCAAAGCTGCTAATATACCTCAAGTATCTGTGGAAAAAGATATGGAAGACTTCTTTGTTGATGTTGATGCAGATTATAGACAATTACGTCGTAGAATTATTAATCTTGTGGTTAAAAATCCAGAACTTATGCCAGCAGCTATGAATACAATTCAAAAAGGTTGGCGATATGTTAAACGCTTATTCAAGGATTTTGGTATTAGCTAAGATTTTTAATGAAAATTTTATCTGCTTTTTACGATAAATATTTTGGCAAGAAGAAAGAAATATGTTATGATTAGAGTAAAGTTAAATCTTAGGAGGATTATATAATGGAAGAATTAAAAAACAATTCCGTTGTTGAAGAAGATACTGAAGGTACTGTAGTTGTTATTACTGATGAAGAAGGTAATGAATACAATTATGTAGAAGAAATGGTTTTCGATGCAGGTAGCGATAAATATGCTATTTTAGTTAGCATTGATGGCGATGAAGAATGCGAATGCCATGAACATGATGAAGAATGCGGTTGCGAAGAAGAAGTAGATGTAATCTTAGCAAAAATCGTTAAAGATGAAAATGGTGAAGTTGAATATATTGAACCAACAGATGAAGAATTTGAAATTGCTCAACAAGCTTATGAAGAATTAATGGATAAACTTGAAGCAGAAGAATAATCATCTGAAATTGTTTAAAGTTTAATACGTATCAAAGAAGGTACCATAGAAAAATGGTATCTTCTTTTTTGTGAATATAAATTTTTATTTGAGGTAGATTTATGGAAAATTTAGTAGAAAATATTAGTAAATCAGTAGCTATTGAATTGCTTTTTGAAGAAATGCCAACAAGACCTACTGCAAATGCTATTTTTCGTGAAGCTAGAAAAATATTTGGTGATATAAATATTATCAATAGAGATGAAAATGATATTGAATTTAGCGTAGATAAATTTGTAGCATATAATGAAGATAATACAACTTCTCCAGTAGTACTTGCTATGGGAAATATAACAGATTTTGATTATAAAGTAGCTGTAAGTGAATTTGAACGCACACAGATTTGGAATGTAGCTAACAGTGAAGAATTATTGAGTAAATATAAATATGCTGTAAAAATATGGGATGTAAATGCTCAAAGACAAATTCCTAAAGAACGCGCTATTATGTTAGTGGATTGGCTTAATGTAGCTTTAAAATTATATCCTAAATGTCAAGCTATTTGGATAAAATCAGCAGGTAAATTACAATTAGCACAATCCATTAAGAATTTAAAAGAAACTGGTATAGTTAAATATTTATATAGTATGGTTAATATTCGTTTCTTCAATGTGCCTAATACAAATGAATTCATTGTAGATAGTGTAGGATTGGCTAATATTGGTTTAAGTGATGTACAATTCCATTTCAAAGGTATGAACCCTAATAAAGTAGCTAATCTTGCATATAGCTTAGCTCGTTATATTTTGAATAATGATGATATCATGATTAAAGATGGCGATACCATTGATGGCATGAATGATGAGGGAAAAATGACACCAGAAGTTCAATGGATTTGTAGATATGAAGATTCTTTAATCGAACCACTTCGTCCTGTTTTAGATATTGATACTGGTAAATATGCCGCTGGCGATAGAAATTAAAAAAAACACTTTCTAATTTTAGATATTTTCTAAGTTAGAAAGTGTTTTTTAGTTAAGTATAAAATTATTTGATTAAGTTAAATTTACGCATTGCTATTTTTAATTGTTCAAGATGAGCATCTTCCATTTCGCAAAGTGGCATGCGTAAAGGACCCATATCAAAGCCCATTAAACGAAGTGCAACTTTTACAGGAATTGGATTTACTTCACAGAATAATGCTTTGATTAATGGGAAGTATTCAATTTGTTTTTTTGCTGCTTCTTCAACTTTGCCATCAAA
Organism: Megamonas rupellensis DSM 19944; assembly: GCF_000378365.1. Lineage (NCBI taxonomy): Bacteria > Bacillati > Bacillota > Negativicutes > Selenomonadales > Selenomonadaceae > Megamonas > Megamonas funiformis. The sequence goes on from NZ_KB899576.1 coordinate 5,297, forward strand.
GAATAATTGACACATATCATGTGTTTCTTGTGGCATAACGTTGGAAAGTACGGAGATAACACCTTTTGCACCTAAAGATAATAATGGAACGATTTGGTCATCATTACCAGAATAGAAAGTGAGTTTATCACCGCAAAGAGACATTGTTTCAGCAACTTGACTGATATTGCCACTAGCTTCTTTAACTGCTGCAATACGTGGATGTTCTGCTAAAACAGCGTAAGTTTCTGGTGTAATACCTACACCTGTACGAGATGGTACATCATAAAGAATGATAGGTACATTTACATTATCAGCGATAGATGTGAAATGTTTGATAAGTCCTTTTTGTGTACATTTATTATAATATGGAGTAACTACTAATAAAGCATCAGCACCTGCTTTATCTGCATGTTGAGATAAATTAATAGCATATCTAGTATCATTAGAACCAGTACCTGCAATAACAGGAACACGTTTATTTACATAGTCAACAGTAAATTTAATGATTTCTTCATGTTCTTCATCTGTCATTGTAGCAGATTCGCCACTTGTACCAGCAATTATGATAGCGTCTGTACCATTGTTTAAGTTGAAATCAATTAAACGAGCTAATTCATCATAATTGATACCGTTTCCGTTTTCATAAAATGGAGTAGCAATAGCTACGCCTGCACCTTTAAATATTACATCTTTCTCCATAAAGAAAGCCTCCTTAATGCCATCTTTTGATGTGTTATCATAAATTATACAGGTAAATATTTATATTGTCTATAATATTTTAATTTTATGCATGATTTTAAAACATTTTTCTCTATTTTTATTTTTTATTATTGTAATGTTATAACTTTTTTGTTATTTGCGTAATAAATTGTAAAAGTGTATTTATTTGTGATATAAAAAAAGACTTGATTTATAAATTTTAAAATCAAGTCTTTTTATGTTTAATAATTATTTATTGTCATCTTTCCACCAATAAATACCGTCTTGTTTTGGTAAGATACTAGCTTTAAATACAGGATCTTTAATACCTTGTTTTTTCTGTTGAGTATAATCATCTAAAGCAATAAAAGCATATTTGCCTAAGAGTAAAATAGCAATGATATTTGTGATTGCCATTAAAGCCATGAATAAGTCTGCTAAATTCCAAACTAAGCTTAATTCAGCAACAGAGCCGAAGAATACCATAATTACAACAAGAATACGGAAAATATTTAAATATAATGGGTTATCAGACAAGTGTTTTATATTGATTTCTCCATAATAGTAGTTACCTATAATGGAAGTGAATGCAAATAATAAAACGATAATAGCTATACCAGTTGTAGCGATATCACCAAAATATAAACTTAAATCGTATTGAATGAGCTGAATACCAGTTAAACCTGTTGCTTGATAATCACTGCTGAATAATACGATAAAAGCAGAAGCAGTACAGATAAATAATGTATCTACGAATACACCAAAAGCTTGGATAAGACCTTGTTTTACAGGGTGACTTACTTCAGCAGTAGCTGCGGCATTTGGAACAGAACCCATACCAGCTTCATTAGAGAATAATCCACGTTTAATACCTGTCATGATAGCAGCACCGAAGCTACCACCAGCTACAGATTCAATACCCCAAGCATCTTTGAATATGACAGATAAAACAGTTGGTAATTCTGAAATATTATATATAGTGATAGCAAAAGCGATAAGTAAATAAATACCAGCCATGATAGGCACCATGTATTCAGTAACTTTAGCAATGCGATGTAAACCACCAAATACTACAATTCCAGAGAATACAGCAATAACAATACCAATCATAGTAGCATCAAAATTGAATGCAGTTTGTAAAGATAAGGAAATTGTATTGGATTGTACAGAATTGAAGATAAGTCCATAAGTAACGCTGATTAAGATAGCAAAGAATACAGCTGTTTTAGGGCTATGAAGTGCATTATTAATGTAATAAGCAGGGCCACCAAGATAGCCATTGCTATCAGTGCGAGGTACTTTGTAAATCTGTGCTAAAGTACTTTCCACAAAACCAGTTGCAGAACCTAAGATAGCAATAATCCACATCCAGAAGATAGCACCTGGACCACCGAGAACTACTGCAATTGCGATACCAGCAATATTACCAACACCTACACGAGATGCTGTACTTACACAGAATGCTTGGAAAGAAGAAATTTGCTGTCCTTCCATTTTATTGCCTGCATCGCCAGCAATAAGACGTATCATTTCTTTGATAAATCTTATTTGTACAAATTTTGTACGAATAGTAAAAATAATACCAGCACCAATAAGTAAAATAATTAAAACATAACTCCATAAAATATCATTGATTTGACCGACTAATGAATTCAATAACTCCATTTAAACACCTTCTTTATAAATTAATATGTATATAATAACATATTTACAATATTTTGGGTAGAAATATATTTTATTAGTAATAATAGATTTATGTTACATAATACTTGTGATAAAATAAAGACAAAATATATTGAAAAGAGGTGTTTGTGTAATGGAAAATTACACGAAAAAGCATTTCTCAAAATATATAATATCAATAAAAATGTTAATCTGAATAATTATAATGATGATTATGATAAAAAATAGGTAGATTAAAATATTAATAATGATAAATAATAGTTAAAAAACAAGGTATTATGCTATTTATTTTGAAAATAATGAGTTAAATAAGTAAATATTATGGCTTATTATCTAGTTGATGGAAAATAAAAATATAGTTTATCAATAATTTGTAAACATAGTGAAAAATAAAACTAAATCATAAATTTTTATATTAGAAGATAATTGATGGAATGTTTAAATTATCTTCTTTTTTATATTGTTATTTTAATGAAGAAAAAGAAGCTTTTATATTTGGTATAGATTTATTTTCTTTATAATAATCATATGTTAAAATTATTTTACTTAATATATTAGCTTTAATTTTATTTTTGAAGATATTTTATTATTTTTAGAAAGAGAGGTCATAATGAAATTAGAAAAATCTGATGTAAATACTGTAGTTGAAAATCATGTAGATTTTACTCATTTGCATGTGCATACAGAATATAGCTTATTAGATGGTGCTAGTAGAGTAAAAAAATTAATTGCACACGCAAAAGAATTGGGCATGAAGTCTATAGCGATCACTGACCACGGTACTATGTATGGAACGATTGCTTTTTATAAAGAAGCTTTGAAACAAGGAATAAAGCCTATTATTGGTTGTGAAGTTTATGTAGCACCAAAATCTCGTTTTGATAATTTTGAAGTGGAAGGCACACGTTATTATCATCTAATTTTGTTAGCAGAAAATAATAAGGGATATCAAAATCTCATTAAATTGGTTTCTCTAGCAAATATTGAAGGTATGTATTATAAACCTCGTGTAGATAAAGATTTATTGCATCAGTATCACGAAGGTATTATTTGTTTGAGCAGTTGTATAGCGGGCGAAATTCCTCAAGCAATTATTCGTGATAATATGGAACGTGCGGAAAAATTAGTGCAGGAATATGTAGATATTTTTGGCAAAGATAATTTCTTTTTAGAAATTCAAAATCATCAAATTCCTGAAGAAGCTAAGGCAAACAAAGGATTAATCAGTTTAGCGCAAAAATATGATTTAAAATTAGTGGCTACAAATGATATACATTATATAAAAAAAGAAGACAATGATTTTCATGATGTACTTTTGTGTATACAAACAGGTAGAACTTTAGATGATAAGGATAGAATGAAATTTTATAATGATGACTTCTATTTAAAATCTGGTGCTGAAATGCTTGCTTTGTTTAAAGATACACCAGAAGCTATTACAAATACTTTGGAAATTGCAAATCGTTGTAATGTAAGCTTTGAATTTGGTCATTTACACTTACCAAACTTTCCTTTGCCAGAAGGTATGACTGATGAACAGTATTTGCATAAATTGTGTAAGGAAAAAATTCATAATAGATATGCTGAAGTTACAGAGGAAATACAACAAAGGTTAGATTATGAATTGTCTATTATTCACCGCATGGGCTATGATAGTTATTTTTTGATTGTATGGGATTTTATAAATTTTGCTCGCAGTCAAAATATAGCGGTAGGGCCTGGTCGTGGTTCGGCAGCTGGTAGTATTGTAGCGTATATTTTAGGAATTACAGATATTGACCCATTGAAATATAGTTTACTCTTTGAACGTTTTTTAAATCCTGAACGTGTAACAATGCCAGATATAGATATTGACTTTTGTTATATTCGTAGAGATGAAGTTATTGAATATGTAAAAAGAAGATATGGCGATGACCATGTAGCACAGATAATTACTTTTGGTACGATGGCGGCAAAAGGTGCAGTGCGAGATGTTGGTCGTGTCATGAATATGCCTTATAACGAAGTGGATAAGATAGCAAAGTTAATTCCGCAAGAATTAGGCATGACTTTGGATAAAGCATTAAAAGATTCATCAGAGTTGTTGACTTTATATCAAGAAAATCTTGAAGTTCGTAAATTAATTGATTTTGCCAAAGATGTAGAAGGTATGCCACGCCATTCTTCAACTCATGCTGCAGGTGTAGTTATTTCTAAAGATCCTGTTACGGATTATGTACCTATTCAGATATCTGAAGGTACATTTGTAACTCAATATGATAAAGATTGTGTTGAAGAATTAGGTCTATTGAAAATGGACTTTTTGGGATTACGTACGCTTACAGTTATCGCTGATGCTTTGACAAATATAAAAAATAATCGCGGTATAGAGATAAATTTAGATGAAATTCCACTTGAAGATGAAATGACTTCGCAAATGCTTTGTCGAGGAGAAACAGGAGCAGTATTTCAGTTAGAGTCTGCTGGCATGACTACCTTGGTAAAAGATTTGCAACCAACGGGATTTGCTGATTTAATTCCTGTTATGGCATTGTATCGACCAGGGCCTTTAGGCAGTGGCATGGTAACGGATTTCATCAATGGCAGACATGGCAGAAAAAAAGTAACATATATTCATCCAGATTTGGAGCCAATTTTAAAAGAAACTTTTGGCGTGATTTTGTATCAAGAGCAGGTTATGCAGATAGTTCAAGTATTAGCTGGTTTTACTTTGGGGCAAGCGGATATTTTACGCCGTGCAATGGGTAAGAAAAAGCATGATGTCTTGATGTCACAAAAAGAAAATTTCTTAAAAGGTGCTAAAGATAATGGTGTAGATGATAAACTCGCAGAAACTATTTTTGATTTATTATTACATTTTGCCGATTATGGTTTTAATAAATCTCATAGTGCTGCTTATGCACTTGTGTCATGGAGAACAGCATATTTAAAAGCTCATTATCCGCAGGAATTTATGGCGGCTATTTTGACTAGCTTGATGACAAGTAATAAAATTGGCGAATATATTGAACAATGTAAACATATGGGAATTGATATTTTGCCACCAGATATAAATGCTAGTCGTGATACATTTACTGTAGATAAAAATAGTATTCGTTTTGGTTTAGCTGCAGTGAAGAATGTAGGTGAAAATGCTTTAAAAACGATTGTAGATATCCGCGAGAAAGATGGTCTATTTAAATCTTTAGAGGATTTTTGTTCACGAGTTAGCAGTAGATGTATCAATAAAAGAGCTTTAGAAAATCTCATAAAATGTGGTGCGTTTGATTCTTTAGGTTATAATCGTGCTCAATATATGGCTGTTTTAGACCAAGCTATGGATTTAGGCTCTAGACGTCAAAAAGATTTAGCTAGTGGACAGATGGATTTATTTGGTGATTTTATGGAGGAAGAAGAAAGTATTGATAAACTGGAAATGCCAAAAATGCAGGAATTTCCTAAAATAGAATTATTAAACATGGAAAAAGAAATCACAGGCTTTTATATCACAGGGCATCCACTAGAAGAATATAGAGAAAAAATACAGTATTTGACTACGATTGAAAGTCTAGAAAAACAAAAAGATGGAAAATATATCTCTGTAGCAGGAATTATTCGCAAAGCAAAAAGAGTAACTACAAAAAAAGGCGATATGATGTGCTTTTTAGAAATCGAGGACTTTTTAGGTGTAGTAGAAGTCATTGTATTTCCAAAAGCATTTTATGATAATATCAATTATTTAGTGCCAGATATTCCTGTTGTAGTCAGAGGAAAATTAGATAAAAGTGATGATAATAATAAAATCATTGCTGATAAAGTAATAGGTTTAGAAGATTATACACCAGAATTTTGTATTATCGTAAAACCAGAGCAAGAAGATAATGCTTTCTTTAGCAAAATAACAGAAACATTGCAAGAAAATGCTGGTCCTTGCCCTGTTTATATGTATTTTATGAGCAGTAAAAAAATGATTAAAGGTAATCGAGAATTTTGGATTGATGGCAGTGAAACTGTAGTCAACAATCTAAAAAATCTTTTGGGCAAAAATTCAATTAAACAAAGATAATTTTTAATTAAAAATCCCCCAAAATACTCATCTATTTTGGGGGATAAATTTATATTAAGGGTTATAAAAGAAATCTTCGATTGCTAAGCGAATAGCTGAATAATTAAATCCTTTACGATAAAGATAGCCTTGACATTTTAATTTGTCAGCTTTGCTAGGAGTATAACGGCTATTTAATAATCGCAAACAAACAGTATATTCATAATCTATTTCATCAATATCTGTTTCTTCTTGAGCATTTTGAATATCACTTTGAGAAAATCCTTTTTCCATTAATTTATATTTAATAGCTTTTATACTACGATGTTTTTCATTGATATATGCTTGATATTGACGTTGGCATAAATCTATATCGTCTAAATAATGTCGAGCAGTTAAGCGATTAATGGCTTCTTGAATTTCTTCTGGTGCGTATTCTTTGCGTTTTAATTTTGTAATTAATTGTTGGGTACTATAAGGTCTTGTAGCTAATAAATCAACAGCATAAATAAGTGCTGTTTTTGTATTATTTTGCTGTTTCATTATCAGCTGTTACTTTAGATTTTTTAGTTGGTTCTTCAACTTTTTCTTCAGTTTGTTCTTCTTGAACAAATAATTTTTCACGAATTTTATTTTCAATTTCTAATGCTGTGTCAGCATGTTCTTTTAAATATGTTTTTACGTTTTCTTTACCTTGACCTAAGCGAGTGCCTTGATAAGAATACCATGTACCACTCTTATCTAAGATTTCAAAAGCTGTACCCATATCAATTAAGCTACCTTCACGAGAAATACCTTCACCATACATGATATCAAATTCAGCTTGTTTAAATGGAGGAGCTACTTTATTTTTTACGACTTTAATTCTTGTTCTGCTACCTACAGGGTCATTGCCTTGTTTAATTGTATCGATTTTACGCACATCTAAACGAATGGAAGCATAGAATTTTAAAGCTCTACCACCAGTTGTAGTTTCTGGATTACCAAACATAACGCCAACTTTTTCACGAATTTGGTTGATGAAAATTGCTGTTGTACGAGATTTGCTGATGATACCTGTTAATTTTCTCATAGCCTGAGACATTAAACGAGCTTGTAAACCAACATGAGAATCACCCATATCGCCTTCGATTTCCGCTTTTGGAACAAGTGCTGCTACTGAGTCAACAACTACTACATCAATAGCGCCACTGCGAACGAGTGCATCGGCGATTTCTAAGGCTTGCTCACCGTTATCTGGCTGGGAAATCAATAAATTGTCGATATCTACACCTAATTTTTTTGCATAAACTGGGTCAAGAGCATGTTCAGCATCGATAAATGCAGCCACGCCACCTGTTTTTTGTGCTTCAGCAACGATATGAAGTGCTACAGTTGTTTTACCAGAAGATTCAGGGCCGAAGATTTCTACTATGCGTCCGCGAGGAACACCACCAACACCAAGAGCTGCATCAAGTGGCAAACAGCCAGTATGAATTACTTCGATATTCATATTAGCAGAAACATCACCTAATTTCATGATGGAGCCTTTACCAAAATCACGTTCGATTTGTTTTAAAGCACTTTCTAGTGCTTGTACTTTATCCATTTTATCCATGGGAATAAATCACCTGCTTTTTAAATCTTATCTAGAAATATATATAAATTATACTCTATCTATTCCTAAATAATCAAGCAAAATGTTCAGATTTCCGAACAAAATAAACAGGATTATTTTTAAGAAAATTAGCTTTAATTTAGAATATATTGTATAATATCAAATATAATTATTTATTGGAGGGATATTTTTTATTAAATGGACAGTTTTGATGACCAGTATATTTTATTAGAGGAATTATACGAGGATAGTTTTTATCCAGATTTTTTGATTGATAAAATCAAATATTTGTTAGAAGATTTTATTAATTTTGTGGAACAAAAACCAAAAAATATGGCAGATGTTGGTGATAAAATTTATGATTTAATTCAAAATGCCAATAGTTTGCAATATGAATTTCTCGATAATGACAGCGAATATGATAATATAGCTAGAGAATGTCTTATTCGCAATTTAGAATATATTATTCAATGGTTTCATTTACCAATTAATTTAGAAGAAGCATTAGCGGAACGTGAATGGGATTAAGCCTATTTAATAATAAATGTTATTAATTTAAAAGCATAAAATTTTATGTTATACTTATAGTAGTTTATTTATTTGGAGGATTGTTTAATGTTATTAAATAAAAAGTCTGTAGAACTTTTAGCTCCAGCTGGCAATTGGGAAACATTAGTAGCTGCCATTGATGCTGGGGCTGATGCTATTTATTTGGGTGGAAAACATTTTAATATGCGTATGCTCAAATCAGACGCTAATTTTGATAATGAAATGTTAAAAAAAGCTGTAGAATATGCTCATGCTCATGGAGTAATGCTTTATATTACTATTAATAATTTAATCAGTGATGAAGAAATTCCAGAGCTTGAAGAATATTTGACTTATTTAAATGAAATACAGCCAGATGCTATTTTAATTCAAGATTTAGCTGTAGCTCAAATTGTGAAAAAACTTGGATTGAATATAACTATGCATGCATCTATCATGATGAATTCTCATAATAATGCTGCTATAAAAAAATTAAAAGAATATGGCATTCGTCGTGTCGTTGTTAGCCGTGAAATGTCTTTAAAAGAACTCAGTGAATTAAAAGCTGTGGACAGTGATTTTGAACTTGAATATTTTGTTCATGGTGATATGTGTATTTCTGAAAGTGGACAATGTATTCATTCTGGCGTTTTATTTGCCAATAGTAGTAATCGTGGTCGTTGCATGAAAGCTTGTCGTTGGCCATATAAAATCATTGATGAACAAACAGGTCAAGAACAAGAAACTACAACAGATGGCGATTATCGTTTAGCATTAAAAGATATGTGTATGTATAGAAATATTCCAGATTTAATTCAAGCTGGTGTATATTCTTTTAAAATCGAAGGTCGTATGCGCAGTGCTGATTTCGTGGCAAATATTGTAAGCATTTATCGTCGTGCTATTGATAATTATGTAGCTGATCCTGCTGGTTATCATGTAAATGAAGAAGATTGGAAAAATCTTTTTGAAAATCGTGTACGTGATTATTCCACTTGTTTTGCTATGGATAAACCTGATAGTAGAGCTATTGGTTATACTGGAAAACGCGAACCAAGATTTTTCAGCTATGCAGCTAAAGAAGCAGATTTAGATTGTGAATGGCTCAATGATTTAGAAGCTATTAAAACTGCTGATAATAAACCAAAACTTGCTGTTAAAGCTGCAACTTTAGCACATGCTCGTGAAGCTTTAGCTAATGGTGCTAACATTCTTTATGTAGCAGGTGAAGTTTATCGACCACATACTCCATGGACTTTAGGAGATATAAAAACTATTTTACAAGAAGCTCATAATGTTGGGGCAAAAGTAATAGTCAATACTCCTAGAACAACTTTAAAAGATCAATGTAGTGAATTAGAACAATTATGTCATGATTTAAATGAAATAAAACCAGATGGTATCATGGTAGGAAATTTAGGCGCAGCTACTATTGTACGTGAGTTTACAGATTTACCTATTTATGCTGACCATAGTTTCAATGTATTTAATCATGTAGCTACAGAATTTTTACAAGAAAATGGCATTGTAAATGCAACAGCTTCTTATGAATTGCCTTATGCTCAAGTAAAAACTTTAGTTGAAAGTAGTAAATTACCAATGACAATCACTGTTCATGGTAATGTAGAAGCTATGATTTCTGATACAAATATTCCTGCATTGAATTTAAAATATGACCCACTTACTAATCCAGAATTCAATGATAAACATTTTGCTTTATTGGATACAGTTGGCGGAAAACATTCTATGCGTGTAGACCAATTCGGTAGAATTCATATTTTATTTACTAATGATTTATGTCTTCTTCCTTATATTGATAAATTAATGGGAGCAGATACTCTTCGTATCGAAGCTCAAGATTATACACCAGAAGTTACTGGTATGTTGACTAAAATTTATCGCGATGCTATTGATAATGGCCAAAATAACGATATGATTGAAAAAATCAAAGAAGTAAGTCCTCGTCCAGTTGGTATTGGTGTTTATCGTCATAAAAAATCTTATTAATTATTCATAGTCATTTTAGAATTGTCATTTTTATTTTAGGCTTTATGGCTTATTATATTAATGACAATTCTTTCTAATGTTTATTATCAATATTATTTATACATAACATTAGAAAATATAAAAATAATGAAAGGAAGTATATTATGTCTCAGTATTTAGGTCCTGAAAAATGTCTTGAAAAGAAAAAGAAATATATCATGCCTTGTTTAGGTCATTTCTTTGCTAATCCTCCTCAGTTTGTAAAAGGTGAAATGCAATATCTTTATGACCATGAAGGCAAAAAATATTTAGATTGTTTTGCTGGTGTATCTGTTATAAACTGTGGTCATTGCAATCCTGAAATTACGCAAAAAGTAGCAAAACAAGTACAGACTCTACAACATGTTTGCAATATCTATTTAACAGAAGATATTTATAATTTAGCTGAAAAATTAGCTCAAGTAACACCAGGCAGATTACAAAAATCTTTCTTTTGCTCTACAGGAACAGAAGCAAATGAAGGTGCTTTGCTTTTAGCAAATATTTATAATGGAAAAAGTGAATTATTAGCTCTTCGCAATGGCTTACATGGTAGAACAAAACTTACTATGAACTTGACTGGCATTGGCATGTGGAGAACTGACCCAAATCCTGTAGGCGGTATTCATTTTGCACCAAACCCTTATTGTTACCGTTGCCCAATGGGTAAAAAATTCCCAGAATGTGATTATGCTTGTGCAAATGCTGTAGAAGATATTATCAGCTATGCAACTTCTGGAAATGTTTCTGCTATGATTTGTGAAACTATCCAAGGTAATGCAGGTATCGTAGTACCTCCAAAAGGATATTTTAAACGTTTAAAAGAAATTTTAGAAAAACACAATATTTTATTGATTATCGACGAAGTACAGACAGGTTTTGCACGTACTGGAAAAATGTTTGCTATTGAAAATTATGATGTTGAACCAGATATCATGACAATGGCTAAAGCTTTAGGCAATGGTGCTCCTATTAGCTGTTTTATTTCTCGCAGTGAAATCGCAGATAAATACACTCGTCCTGGTGCTTCTACATTAGGTGGAAATCCTGTTTCTTCTACAGCTGGTATTGCTGTACTTGATTATATCGAAAAACATAATCTTGTCGAAAAAGCTCGTGTTCGTGGAAAACAATTAAAAGACGGATTGATTGCTCTTCAAGAAAAATATCCATTTATCGGTGATGTTCGTGGTTTAGGCTTAATGGTAGGTGCAGAACTTATCAATCCAGATAAATCCCCAGCTCCAGATAAATTGGAATTTGTTGTAGAAACAATGAAAGATAGAGGTTTCCTCATCGGTAAAAATGGTATAGCTAGAAATGTTCTTGCTTTCCAACCACCACTTGTTATCAGTGAAGAAAATATCAATGATTTATTGAATAATCTTGATGATGTTATGTCTCAGGTAAAATAAAAATACAAATAAAAAATAGTCCCTAGTACTTTATGTTACTAGGGACTATTTTTATAAGTTTTTTAATTAAAATACCCATTCATCGCCGAAGCGTTTTAATAAATTATCTGCTTCTGCAGGGCCGTCAGAACCTTGTTCATATGTGAATACAGGAAGTTTATCCCAACGATATAAATCCTTTAAGTGTTCAACAAAGTCCCAACTTGTTTCTATCTGATCCCATTGAGAGAACCAAGAACGTTCACCTTTGATACAAGCTGTAATTAAGCGTTCATATGCTTCAGGAGTGTTTATTCTGCTAGAAATGGAACTACTTTGGCTAAAGTCCATTTTTGCTTGTGTAATTTCATCTGTATCCCCTGGAGTTTTCACATTAAATTGAAGATGTACACCTTCATTTGGTTGGATTTTTATAATTAAGATATTACGTGGAGCAGAAATAAATGTTTGACGGAAAACGATTGCTATTTGCATTTCACGACAGCGAAGTTTTTTACCTGTGCGGATATAAAACGGAGTATTCCACCAACGTTCATTGTCAATAAATAAACGAAGTGCAGCATAAGTTTCTGTTGTAGAATCTGTAGGAACAGATTTTTCTTGACAATAGCCTTTATATTGACCTAAAACTAAACTATCGCGAACATCTTCTACAGGACGAAGTGCACGAAGTACACGTAATTGAGCATCATGCATAGCTGTAGTAGAGAATTGTTCTGGCCATTCCATAGCTACTATGGATAAGATTTGGAATAAATGGTTTTGAACCATATCTTTTAAAGCTCCACTAGTGTCATAATAGCCACCACGTGTGCCAATACCTAAATCTTCAAAAGCGGAAATCTGTACAGATTCGATATATTGTGAATTCCAAAGGTTAGCAAATATAGGGTTAGTGAAACGAATAGTTTGGATATTGCGTACCATTTCTTTACCGAGATAATGGTCAATGCGATAAATGTTTTCTGCTAGGAAGAAAGTTTCTAATTGTTTGTTAAGCTCTTTAGCTGATTCTAAATCTTCACCAAAAGGTTTTTCTAAAATAACTTTACCTAAAGAAGCTTCTTTTACTGCTTTTAATCCACTTGCAATTACACCGAAAAATTTTGGGGCTACTGCAAGATAAAATACATGGTCATCAATATTTTCAGCAGTATAATATTCGGATAAACGAGCATATTCGTTTAAATCGGAGATGTCCATTTTAAAATAAGAGATACGTTTAGCAAAAACTTCAAAAGTTTTTTCTTCATATGGTAAACGAGCGAATTTTTTTACCCAATCACGAACTAATTCACAATACTGTTCTGTAGTATAATCACGTCTACCAATGATGATAATTCTGGATTGAGCTTCTTCGGCATTTGCCGCAGTCATATTGTACTGTGCAGGCATAAGTTTTCTAAAAGTCAAATCACCAGTACCACCAAAAATTGTAAAAGCTTTATTTAAAGACATGTTAACTCTCTCTTTCATAAATAATTCATAAATAAAAATAAATATATATTATAAAATTATACCTATAGCATGAGGTACTTTATCTGTATTGATTAATTTAACAATTTTGCCATTTGTTTTATCTAATTGGAAGCTACTCATATCATCAGTATCTTTATTTACGACTAAAAGATATTGTTCATCTTCACTTAAGATAAAATCTCTAGGGTGCATACCACCACTGTTTATTTGTTGAATGATTTTAGGTTCATTTTCAAGGCTGATAACAGTGAGTAAGTCTGCTCCACGAGTGGATATATATATGAAATGATTATCTTTTGTGATACGAATAGCAGCACTAGAAGTGTTATCAAGTTTATCTTTAGGTAGTAGATTTAATTTTGTATTCAAAGTAAAGTCTAGATTATCTACGCTAAAATCAAAAAATTCACTGCTTAATTCACTTACTAAATAAAAATGAGAATAATCATGATTAAATACACCATGACGAGGGCCTGTTTTTGCAGGGAATGTTAAAGTTTTTACTAAATTATAATCATTATTTATATCAAAAATACGTACTTGGTCAAGTAGTAAACAAGGAACTATAAGATAGTTTTTATATAATACTACTTGATGGCAACCAGCTTTGTTTTGAATAGATATTTGTTTGATTAATTTTAATTTGTTGTTGACTATTTGATAAACCATAACTACACCATCATGGTAATTTGCAGTGTAAATGAAATCATCATGATGTTTTACAAAACATGGAGAACTGTTTTCCAAAAGTATTTCATCTAGTATAGTTTTGGTAGAAATATCAACTAGAGCAATACCACTTTTATTGTTTTTGCTAGTAGTGATGATAAGAATATTTTCATATCTGTCAACACATTTTGCATCGTCAATACTCAAAAAGGATTGGATATCAGAAATTTTGCCAGAATTTTCTTCATAAGAGAATTGATATATTCCTTTTGTTGATGCAGTATTGTAAGTACCAATATAACCAGTTAGCATAAAATAAACACTTCCTTAATTTTATATTTAAATACTTAGAATAAATTGTATTTAATTGGCACAAGCCATTAATATACTGATTATATAGTATAAATTATAAATAAACAAGTAAGAGTCATATCTTTGGTATAAAAATTTTTTATATAAACGATATGTTAAATTTTATTAAATCAAAAAAATATATAAGAAAAATTAATAATAGATGTACTTGTATTTGAAAAAAAAATAAACTATACTAAATTTAAATCAGTGATATATATTTATATTTTAAGTATATATTTATTGATATAAAAAAATAAGGAGTGTTTTTTTATGGAACAGATTAAACGTTACAAAGCAGTAATCACAGGCAATGTACAAGGCGTAGGTCTTCGTGTTTTTGTTGTGGACAATGCAAGTAAACTTGGTATTACTGGCTGGGTAAGAAATATGGCAGATGGAACTGTAGAAATGGAAGCACAAGGCAATCCAGATAAATTAGATCAGTTATTTGCTACTATAAAAAAAGGTAACTTTATTATTAAAGTTGATAATATTGATTGCACAGAAATTGACTGTGTTGAAGAAACATCATTTATCATTAAATACTAATGATAAATGATATGAAAATTAAAGATGCGTTATATAAGGAATTATGAGAGAGCAATGTCGATAAACTTTGGGATGGAGATTATCGACATTTTTTTATTTTCCAAGAATAAGATTTATACATAAAAATTTTAGTGAATTTGATAATATATTGATAGATAAAAATGAGCTTTGAAAACTAAAATGATGCATAAAATTTATAATAAATTATGAGAAATCGTTGTCAGTATTGACGTATTAATAGGATTTTCGTTATAATTGATATGTAAAATATAGATGTTAGAACTTGCTTAAGGATAGTGATTTTTATGAAAATAAATAAAGTATTAGTTATACATGGACCAAATTTAAATTTACTTGGCACTCGTGAGCCAGAAATTTATGGTAGTATGACTATGCAAGATATTAATGAAGATTTAGCAAAACAGGCTAAGGAACATAATATCGAAATAGATTTTTTTCAAAGTAATCATGAAGGAGCTATTATTGATACTTTACATAATGCTCGTGGTCAATATGGCTATATTATTTTAAATGCTGGTGCATTTACACATTATAGTATTGCTATACGTGATGCTTTAGCTGCTATTGATATACCTGTAATAGAAGTACATCTATCTAATATCCACAAAAGGGAAAAATTTAGACATCATTCTGTAATTGCATCTGTAGTTGAAGGGCAGATTTGCGGTTTTGGCTTAGAAAGTTATAAATCTGCGCTATTTATTGCTATCAGTAGACTACAAAAAGAGGATTAAATCATGTGTCAAAATAATCGTATAGAAAAACTTAGAAAAGTATTGCAGGCAAATTATTGTGATGCAATGCTTATAAGTAAAGAAGAAAATTTACATTATTTTAGTGGTTTTACAGGTGATGATACATTTTTAGTAATCACTTTAGATAATTGTTTTTTGATTACTGATTCACGTTATACAAAACAAGCTAGTGAACAGACTTCATTTACTATTATTGAACAAAAAACTGGTTTACTTAGCAAAACTGTAGAACTTATAAAGAAATTAAATATTAATAGTTTAGCATTTGAAGGCAATGCTTTGATTTTTAATCAATATAATTATTTAGCTAAAAATTTAATTGATATTGAAGTTGATTTTTCTACATCTTTAGATTTAACTGAACTTCGCATTATAAAAGATGAAAATGAGATAGAATTGATAAAAAAAGCTATTAATATCAGTGATGAAGCGTATTCGCATATATTGAAATTTGTAAAAGCAGGTATGAGCGAACAGGAAGTAGCGACTGAATTAGAATATTTTATGCGCAAATTAGGCAGTGAACGACCTGCATTTACTACTATAGTGGCTTCTGGTGTTAGAGGGGCATTACCTCATGGAGTTGCTACAGATAAGTTGATAAATAATGGTGAATTTGTTACAATAGACTTTGGTGCTGTTTACAAGGGATATCATTCAGATATTACACGTACTTTTTGTGTAGGAAAAGCAAGTGATAGACAAAAAGAGATTTATGATATTGTTTTGCAAGCACAATTATTAGGGCTAAAAGAAATTGCACCTAATAAAAGTGGCAGGGAAGTTGATTTTCCTGTAAGAGAATATATAAAAAATGCAGGTTATGGTGATTTCTTTGGGCATGGCTTAGGGCATGGTGTTGGTCTTGAAATTCATGAGTTACCTCGTTTATCACCACTTAGTCCAACAGATAAGCTTAAAGAAAATATGATAGTTACTAATGAGCCGGGGATTTATGTGCCTGACTTTGGCGGTGTTCGTATTGAAGACACTGTTTTAGTTACTGCAAATGGATGCCAAGCACTTACACAAAGTGATAAACGGCTTGTTGAAATAATGTGACCGCAATAATTGAGAGTCGGGTATTTCACATTATATAAATAAATTAGATAATATATTTTGGAGGAATGTTTTAATGATTTCCAGCAGTGATTTCCGTACAGGTCTTACACTTGAAATTGATAACGGTGTATGGCAGATTGTTGATTTCCAACATGTAAAACCAGGTAAAGGTGCAGCTTTCGTTCGTACAAAAATTAAAAACGTACAGACTGGTGCAGTTGTAGAACGTACTTTTAACCCTAATGAAAAATTACCAGCAGCTCATGTAGAAACTAGAGCTATGCAGTATTTATATGAAGCAGATGGTATGTACACTTTCATGGATAATGAAACTTATGATCAAATTGAACTTACAAAAGATCAATTAGGTAGTGCATTAAACTTCTTAAAAGAAAACATGGATATTAGCTTACAGTCTTTCAAAGGCAATATCATTGGTATTACTTTACCAAACTCTGTAAATCTTGAAGTTGTTGAATGTGAACCAAGCGTTAAAGGTGATACTGCAACTGGTGCTACTAAAATGGCAAAAGTTGAAACTGGTTATGAAGTTCGTGTACCACTTTTTGTTAATGAAGGCGATGTATTAAGAATTGATACTCGTACTGGTAACTATATCGAACGTGCTTAATTAAATTAAAAAATAGGAATTGCATCTTTCTAATTTTGGAAAGGTGCAATTTTTATATTTTATTTTGATTTATAATTTTAAAATACTAGTTATTTTTTAATAACTTCTTAATGAAGCTGTTAGTTGTATATTTATGAATTTTTTGTTATAATTGATTTAATAATAAAAACTAAAACAATATAGACTGCTTTAGTTTCAAAGGAGGATTTAACATGGACGAAAAAAAAGGAATCAATAATGCATTAGGTACTATCCGCATTGCAGACGAAGTAGTAAGTATTATAGCAGGTCTTGCTGCTACAGAAGTTGAAGGCGTAGCAGGCATGAGTGGTGGTATCGCTGGTGGTATCGCAGAAATTTTAGGTCGTAAAAATTTCTCTAAAGGTGTAAAAGTTGAAGTTGGCGAAAAAGAAGCAGCTATTGATCTTTATATCATCGTAAAATACGGCGTACGTATTCCAGATATCGCATTAAATGTACAAGAAGCTGTAAAAGCAGCTATTGAAAATATGACAGGTCTTAGCACTGTTGAAGTTAATGTACATGTTCAAGGCGTTGGTTTCCCAGAAGATGTAAAAACTGAAGAAGTACGCGTTCGCTAAGTATAAGAAAGAGGAGTAGTATGAGCGTTATAAATCGTATCATCCTGTTCTTTTACGCTTTGGCATTTGGTGCAGTTTCTATTTTGACTATGGTGTTATTCGCTAGATTTATTCCCGATGCTCAAATTTGGAATGAGTTTTTGTATTTATGTAGTCGCATGGAAACTGTAGTGGTTGCAGTAGTCATTTTTATTTGTAGTCTATATTTATTAATACAGAGTTTATCTACACATAGTAATGATGTATCAACAAATGAGGCTGTAATTGTGCAAGGGAAAATGGGAGAGGTTAATATCTCCTTAACAGCACTAAAAGATATGGCTGATAAGATTGCCCGTTCTATTACAGGAGTCCGTGATGTTAAAGTAAGATTGAAAATGACTAAGGCACCAACCAAAGATAAAACTTTAATACCTAATTTCAAGCTTAAATTAATTGTTGGTGAAGAAAGCAATATTGTATCAATTAGTGATGAAATAAAACAACAACTCGATATATATTTAAATAAATATATCGGTATTGAAAAGGCTAAAATTGATATCAATGTAGAAAGCATATCTAATAATTCTACTAACAACAAAAAGCGCGTTGTATGAAGTTTTAGCTGAGGTGCACAATGAAAGAATATATTTTAAATTTTATCAAATATCAATTACATGAACATTGTGGTAGAAGTATTGGTGTTATTTTAGGATTTATAATTTCTTTAGCTATACTTATATTTGGTTTATTCACTACTTTATTTGTAATAATTTGTATGGGAATAGGTCTTTATGTAGGTAATTTAATAGATAAAGATGATGAGTTTTCAGATAATATCTTATATAAAATCCAAAAAATCTTACCACCTTATTCACGTCGTTGGTAAAAGGAGCTAGTTTTTTATATGAGTCGCAGACAAGCGAGAGAAATCGCATTACAGTCATTATTTCAATTAGATTTTAATGAATGTGAAGTAGATAGTGCTATTGAAAATGTATTATCACATAAAAAACTTCATGAAGCTGATTGTGATTTTGTAAGAATATTAGTTAGTGGTACTAGAGAAAATTTAGAGTCTATTGATAAAATGATAGCGGAAAAGTCTAAAGACTGGAAAATCGAACGTATGTCAGGTATTGACAGAAATATCGTTCGTCTAGCTATATTTGAAATGAAATTCAGTTCAGATAAACTGGTGCCTAATATAGCAATCAATGAAGCTGTCGAATTAGCCAAAAAATTCGGTACAGATGATTCTGCCCGTTTTGTTAATGGTATTTTGGGCTCAATGATTAAATAACAATGTTTATTTGCCAGGCTAGTTACAGCCTGGCATTTTTATTTATATGAGGATATAATGGCAGGAAAAATTTACACAGTAAGTCAATTAAATAAATATTTACGACAACAATTTGATGATGATATTATTTTGCAAAATATCATGTTAAAGGGAGAAATATCTAATTTTAAAGTCCATTCTTCTGGACATTGTTATTTTACTTTAAAAGATAATTTAGCTAGTATAAAATGTGTAGCATTTCGTTTTAATGCTATGAAGTTTCGTTTTGCTCCGCAAAATGGAATGAAGGTAATTGCAAGTGGATATATTTCAATTTATGAAAAAGATGGTTTATATCAATTATATGTGCAAAGTTTAGTACCTGAAGGTATAGGTGAGCTTGCATTAGCTTTTGAACAATTAAAAAATAAATTGAATGATGAAGGTCTATTTGATAGTAAATATAAAAAACAATTACCTTTTTATCCTAAGCGCATAGGTGTTGTAACATCAAGAACGGGAGCAGTTATTAAAGATATTTGTCATGTAGCCAAAAGAAGAAATCCTTTGGTGAAAATCCTTTTATATTCTGTCTTGGTACAAGGCGAAAACGCAAGTAAAGAAATTGTTCAAGGAATAGAATTTTTTAATAAAAAATGTCCAGTTGATGTGATTATCATTGGACGAGGTGGTGGCTCTCTTGAAGATTTATGGGCGTTTAATGAAGAAAATGTAATTCGTGCGATATTTGCTTCAAAAATTCCTATAATTTCAGCAGTAGGTCATGAAACAGATTATACTTTATCTGATTTAGTAAGTGATGTAAGAGCAGCAACACCTTCTCAAGCAGCAGAATTAGCTGTTGTAGAAAAAGATGCATTAGTAAATTATATTGAAAGTTTAAAAAGAGATTGTAGATATAAAGCATATAATCTTTTTTCAATCAAAGAAAATAAATTTAATTTATTATGGAAACATAGTATTTTTAGCGATAAAGAACGTTTATTGCAAAGTAGACAACAAGAATTAGATTTTTTAAATGAGCGTTTAAATAAAGTAGTAACTGATAAATACGTGAATAAATTTCATCAAATGGAAGTTATTGCCGAAAAATTAAAAGTATTAAATCCTCTAAATGTATTGCAAAGAGGTTTTAGTATTGTAAAACAAGATGATAAATATATAAAAAATATAAAAGATATAGATATGGATAAATCACTAAACATCGAACTTAGTGATGGTACTGTTGAAACTAAAATTGTACAAATAAAAGAAAAATGAGGTTTTTCTCATGGCTAGAAAAAAATTAACTTTTGAAAATGCTATGGAAACTTTAGAAGAAATTGTAAATCAATTAGAAGCTGGAGATATTCCATTAAATGAATTAATAGATAAATATAATGAAGGTATGAAATTATCAGCTTTCTGTTTAGATGAATTAAATAGAGCGAAAGATGCTATATATGCAGAAGTTGATGTAAAAGATAATAAAATAATTGAAAAGAAATTAGATATAGAAGGTGATTATTAAATGATGAAATCCTACATGCAAAGAAAAATGGATTTAATAAATCAGCAATTAAATGAGATTTATACAGAAAATATGGCACTCAATAAAGATTTAGCTAAAGCTATGAATTACAGTTTAATGGCTGGTGGAAAAAGACTTCGTCCTATTTTAATAATGGCTGCAGCTGATGCTTTAGGCGTTGATGGTGAAAAATTCTTGAGATTATCAACATCAATAGAGTTTATTCATACGTATTCTTTAATACATGATGATTTGCCAGCAATGGATAATGATGATTATCGCAGAGGAAAACTTACTAATCATAAAGTTTTTGGTGAAGCTTTAGCCATTTTAGCAGGTGATGCGCTTCTCACTATGGCATTTGAAATAATTGCCACTGATAAAAATGTAGATGCAGAAACTAAAGTAAAAATTATCACTGAAATGAGCAAGGCTGCTGGTGCAGAAGGTATGGTCGGCGGTCAAGTAATAGATATGCAATCCGAAAATAAAAAAATTGATATACAGACTTTAAAACAAATGCATGCTGCTAAAACAGGTGCATTATTTTGTGCTGCTATTCGTTCTGGTGCCATCTTGGCTGGTGCTGATGAAAAACAATTAGCTAATTTGACAGAATATGCTCGTCAATTTGGACTGGCTTTTCAAATTACTGATGATATTTTAGATGTCGTTGGTGATGAAAAAACTATAGGAAAGCCTGTAGGTAGTGATGAAAAAAATCATAAATCCACATATGTTACTTTGGGTTCATTAGAAAGTGCAAAAGCTTTAGCGCAAGAAGCTGTGGATAAAGCAAAAGCGTCTTTAGTAGATTTTGGCGAGAATGCTGAATTTTTAAGAGCTTTAGTAGATTATTTAATTACTAGAAATAAATAAACTAAAGAAAGAGTGTTATATATGAATATTTTAGAGCAAATACATTCTCCGGCAGAGCTAAAATATTTATCTGAAACTCAGTTAGAAATTGTAGCCACGCAAATTAGAGAATTAATTATAAAAACAGTAGCTCAAAATGGCGGTCATTTAGCTCCTTGTTTAGGAACAGTAGAACTTACTTTAGCTTTGCATAAAGTCTTTTCTTGTCCACGAGATAAATTTGTTTGGGACGTTGGTCATCAGGCATATGCACATAAAATTTTAACTGGCAGATTAGAAAAATTTTCCACATTACGACAAAAAGATGGCATAACAGGTTTTCCAAATCGCTTTGAAAGTGAATATGATGCATTTGGTGTGGGTCATGCGAGTACATCAATTTCAGCGGCATTAGGTATGGCAGTTGCTCGTGATTTAGACAATGAAGATTATAATGTAATTGCTATTATTGGTGATGGCGCTTTGACTGGTGGCGAAGCTTTTGAGGGCTTGAATAATGCAGGAATGTCTAAGCGTAAACTAATAGTCATTTTAAATGATAATGAAATGTCTATTTCACAAAATGTAGGTGCGTTATCAGAGTATTTATCACTTATTCGCATTGATGAAAAGTATAAACGTGCCAAAAAAGATATTCAGCGTATTTTGGGTAATATACCGAAAATAGGTGGTTCTGTTTTAAAAACAGCTAATTATGTAAAAGATGGTGTAAAAAATGCCATTGTTCCTGGTGGTATTTTTGAAGCTTTAGGTTTTAATTATATCGGAGCATTAAATGGTCATAGTTTAACTGATTTGATAAATGTTTTTGAAAAAGTTAAAGCAAATATTGATGGCCCAGTACTCATTCATGTGCAGACTAAAAAAGGTCATGGCTATTTACCAGCAGAAAATAATCCATCTAAATTCCATGGTATTGGTAAATTTGATGTATTGACAGGACTACCTATAGCTTCTAATAGCATTGTACCTACGTATACTGCTGTTTTTAGTAGAGCATTGATAGATTTAGCCGCCAAAAATAAAAATATAACAGCGATTACAGCAGCTATGCCATCAGGCACAGGCTTACAAAAATTTGCTGATGTTTACCCTAAGAGATTTTTTGATGTAGGTATCGCAGAAGAACATGCTGTAACATTTGCTGGTGGTCAAGCTTGTATTGGTAAACGACCATTTGTAGCATTATATTCAACTTTTGCTCAACGTGCTTATGATCAGGTTATCCATGATATATGTTTACAAAAATTACCAGTAGTATTTTGTTTAGATAGGGCAGGGCTTGTTGGTGAAGATGGCCCAACTCATCATGGTGTATTTGATATAGCATATATGCGTCAAATACCAAATATGGTAGTTATGGCACCAAAAGATGAAAATGAACTTCGTCAAATGGTATTTAGTGCAGTGGAATATAATTGTCCATGTAGCATACGTTATCCGCGAGGTAATGCTTGTGGTGTTCCAATTGAAGAAGATGTAGAGATTTTACCTTTAGGCAAAGGCGAAATTTTACAAGATAAGGAAAATGCTACAGTAGCAATAATCTCTGTTGGTTCAATGGTAAAAGAAGCTATGGTAGCTAGTGAAAAATTATCATTAGAAAATATAAATTGTAGCGTTATTAATGCTCGCTTTATAAAACCATTAGATGAAGAATTAATTTTAAATATAGCTAAAAAAGTAAAATACGTAGTAACGATTGAAGAAGGTATTTTAGCTGGCGGTTTTGGCAGTGCTATTTTAGAATTATTAAATCAAAATAAAATATATAAACCAGTAATTCGCATGGGTATACCAGATGAATTTATAGAACAAGGTACACGTAGTGAATTATTGAAAGAATGTAAATTAACAAGTGAAGATATAATACAAACAATAAAAGATTTTGAAGAATAGAAATAGGTGTGAAGTTAATGGCAAAAAAACGTTTAGATGTGATGTTAACAGAACAAAATTTAGTATCTAGTCGAGAACGTGCAAAAACAACTATAATGGCAGGCTTAGTATTAGTTAATGGTCAAAAAATAGATAAACCAGGAACTATGGTAAAAGAAGATGCTGTTATCCGTGTTTTAGGTGATAGCATAGGATATGTAAGCCGTGGAGGTTTAAAATTAGCGAAAGCCATCCAAGAATTTAAATTAGATTTAACAGATTTAGTTGTAGCAGATATTGGCGCTTCAACAGGTGGTTTTACAGATTGTTCTTTACAAAATGGAGCAAAAAAAGTTTTTGCTATAGATGTAGGCTATGGACAATTAGCATGGTCATTACGTACAGATGAACGTGTAGTGAATATGGAAAGAACAAACATTCGCTATGTTACACCAGAAGATATAGGTGAACCTATAAACTTTGCTTCTATCGACGTAGCTTTTATCTCTTTAGATAAAGTTTTACCTGTAGCTAAAACTTTACTTAGCGATGATGGTAAAATAGTTGCTTTAATAAAACCTCAATTTGAAGCAGGAAAAGATAAAGTAGGTAAAAAAGGCGTAGTTCGTGAAGCTAGTGTACATGAAGAAGTAATCAAAAAAATCGTAGATTTAAGTACACAATTAGAATTTGCACCTAGAGAATTGACATATTCTCCAGTAAAAGGGCCAGAAGGAAATATTGAATATTTAATTTTATTAGATTTAGATAAACAACATCAAAGTAATATTGATGACAATTTGATAAAAGATATTGTACAAAAAGCACATGCACAATTAGATAAATAGGGGGACAATATTTAATGAGAATAGCTATTTATCCTAATGTAACTAAATCAGGAGCTGGGGAGATTTTAGAAAGAGTAATAAAATTTGCTAATCAATATAATATTGAATTATTATTACCGCCAAAAGAAGGTAAATTTTTCTATCATGAAGAATTAATCAATCAAAACATTGAAAAAGAATATATTGATATGGCGATTAGCATCGGTGGAGATGGTACTTTATTAGGTCTTTGTAGAAGACTGGCTAAAAATGGTATACCTGTATGTGGTATTAATATTGGACATTTAGGATTTTTAGCAGATATTGAACCAGGAGAAATTGAAGCCAAACTGACAAAAATCATCAATAGACAATATAAAATAGAAGAGCGATTAATGTTGTCTGCATATATAAAAAGACAAGGGAAAATAAACTATATTGGCAGTGCTGTAAATGATGTAGTTGTAAGTAAATGCGGTGTATCACGTATGCTACATTTTGGTGTAGCTATCAATGATTATATGGTAACAAATTATAAAGCTGATGGATTGATAATATCGACTCCTACAGGCTCAACAGCATATTCTCTATCTGCTGGTGGGCCAATTGTAAATCCTAAAGTAAAAGGAATTATATTGACACCAATATGCCCACATTCTTGTTTCATTCGCCCTATGGTTATTGATGAAAGTGAAAAAGTCGCTTTGAATATCATTAATATCATTAGCATGACAAAGCGAAGCGTAAACTTAACATTAGATGGACAAGAAGGCGTTGATATTGAGCCAGATGATGAAATTATAATTGAAAAAGCGAATTTTCCAGCACAGATAGTTAGATTTGAAGATAAAAATTTCTATCAAACATTTATGAATAAACTCTGTTTATAAGCGATAGATTTTTATTTTAAATTATAATAAAAAAAGAGGAATTTTCCATGCAAAAGCTCAGTAACTCAATTCAGTTAGCACATTGCTTATTAAAAAATAGATTAAATGAAGCAAAAATAATAGTTGATGCTACAGCTGGAAATGGCAATGATACACTGTTTCTAGCTCAAAATGCCTTAAATAATGCTCAGATATATGCATTTGATATCCAAAAAGAAGCTATAGAAAATACAAAAGCTTTATTAATAAAAAATAAAGATAATATAAATTTACCACTAGAAAATATATCATTTATTCATGATTCACATGAACATATTGATAACTATATACAGACAAAAATAGATATAGCTATCTTTAATCTGGGATATTTACCAGGTGGAGATCATAAATTCACGACAAAAGACGATACAACATTAAAGACCATAGATAAAATCTTAAACAATTTAAATATAAATGGTTATGTTGCAATTGTTATGTATCCAGGTCATGAAAAAGGCTTAAAAGAGTATCAGTCTATAAAACTATTTGTAAAGGATTTACCTAAAAAATCTTTTACAGTAGGTTGGTATAAAATGATAAATCATAATTTTAATGCTCCAGCATTATGTTGGATTGAGAAAGTTGGTGAATATGCATGAAAGCTACACGCCATGCAAGAATTAAGGAAATTATTGAACACTCCGTTATTGAAACACAAGAAGAATTAGCAAATGCTCTAAGAGAACAACATATAGTAGTAACACAAGCTACTGTTTCTCGTGATATTAAAGAATTAATGCTAATAAAAGTTCCTACAGGTGATGGAAGATATCGTTATGCTTATCCTACAGATAAGGAATTGATGTATTCTAAAAATCGCTTATTAAATTTATTTAGAGATTCTGTAGTTGGTTTGAACTTCAGTGAAAATATCATTGTAGTAAAAACTCTTCCTGGTGCAGCTAATGCAGTAGCTTCTACTTTAGATTATGCTAAATGGCCTGAAATCATAGGTACAGTAGCAGGTGATGATAATATTTTTATAGTAGTAAAACCTATATCTGCTGTAGAAGATATAATGAAAAGATTACAGGATATGCTTAATTAATTCGGGGGATATTCATGTTAAAAACACTATCAATTTGGAATTTTGCTTTGATTGAGCATGTACAAATAGATTTTGATAAAGGTCTTAATATTCTTACTGGTGAAACAGGTGCTGGTAAATCTATTTTATTAGGTGCCTTGGGTATGGTTATTGGACGAAGAACAAATATTGATGCTATTCGCAGTGGTTGTGAATTTATGCGAGTAGAAGCTGTTTTTACTTTGGATAATAATTTAGTCAAAGATTTTTTAACTAAATATAATATCTTGGTTGAAGATGATGATTTAATCATAACTAGACAGATAAATATAAATGGTAAAAATAGCGTACAGATTAATAATTGTCATACGACAATGGCTATTTTACGCCAACTAGGTGAGTTATTAGTAGATATACATGGTCAACATGCTAATCAGGCATTACTAAAACCTATAAAGCAATTATCACTTATTGATATGTATGATGGCGATGCTATTCAAAAGCAAAAAAAAGCGTATTTAGAAAAATATTATCAGTGGTTACAAATAAAACAAAAATTAGCTGATAGTAAAATAAATACACAAGAAATGGCTCAACGATTAGATATGCTAAAATGGCAAATTAATGAGATTGAAAATGCTAAATTGACTTTAGATGAAGATGAAAAATTAGAGTCTGAAATAAAAGTCTTAGCTAATGCAGAAAAGATATCATTATTGACACAAGATGCATATAAATTGCTTTATGAAGGCGAAAATGGTAAATTTGCTATTTTAAGTTCATTGAGTCAAGTGCGCAAGGATTTAGAAAACTTAGCTCAATATGACGAAAATATGGCTAAAGTTCATCAAATATTAGATGAAGCTTATTTCCAAATACAAGATAGTGCAGATGAAATCCGCAATTATGGTGAAAGTATAGATTATAATCCTCAAAAGTTAGATATGATGCAATCTCGATTGAATGATATCGACAAGCTGAAAAGAAAATATGGCAATACTATTGAGGAAATATTGAATTATTTAGCTAAAGCAAAAGAGGAATTGACCTATATTGAAAATTATGATGATAATCTTGCCAAACTAGAACAAGAATTATCTTTATTAGCAAAAGATGTATCCCAAGAAGCCTTAATTTTGCATGAATTACGTCAAAAAAGTGCCAAAGCTTTAGAAATGGCAATCATGAAAGAATTAGTTTCTTTATCTATGGCTGATGCGAAACTCGTCATAAATTTAACCTTGAATAATGATTTCACTGAAAATGGAGCAGATGATGTGGAAGTTTTATTTTCTGCTAATTTAGGTGAAGATTTAAAATCCTTAGCTAAAATCGTTTCAGGTGGGGAATTGTCTCGTATTGCTTTAGCTTTAAAAACTATTACCGCAAAAAAAGATGATATTGATTTGATGGTATTTGATGAGGTGGATACAGGTGTTGGCGGAAAAACAGCTCAAATGATGGCTGAAAAAATTGCTCGCATTGCCCTATATAGACAAGTTATATGTATCACTCATTTACCACAGATTGCAGCGATGGCAGATGCTCATTTTTATATCAGTAAAGAAACTAAAAATAATAAAACCTTTACTACCATTGATGAAATTAATTATGATGCTAAACTCGCTGAAATTGCTAGAATGTCATCAGGCATAGATTTAACACAAGCTTCACTTGAAAATGCTGAAGAAATGTTGACTAATGCTAGAAAGCGAAAAGAATTATTACATTTTGATGAATAAATTCAGAGAAGGTGATTTTAAATGATTAAATTTAAATATTATGGACATGCTTGTTTCTTGCTTGAAACAGATAATGAAAAATTATTATTTGACCCATTTTTGACAGGAAACCCCGTAGCAAGTATTTCTGCTGATGAAGTAGAATGCGATTATATTTTATTAACTCATGCTCATGGAGACCATTATGGAGATGCTACACAGATTGCACAAAAAACAGGTGCAAAAGTTATTTCTACTCCAGAAGTTTTGACAAAATTACCAAGTGATTATGAAAATGTTCATGGTATGAATTTAGGTGGTTCTTTTACTTTCCCATTTGGTATAGTAACTATGGTGCCTGCATTGCATAGTGCAGGCGTAGAAGGTGGAATACCTTGTGGTTTTGTAATTAAGTTCAATGATGATACTGTAGTTTATTTCGCTGGTGATACAGCTTTATTTAGCGATATGGCTCTTATCGGCGAAAAACAACAAATTGATTATGCTATTTTACCAATTGGCAGTAATTATACTATGGACGCTAAAGATGCAGCTAAAGCTGTTCAATTATTGAATGCAAAGCATGCTATTCCTGTTCACTATAATACATGGCCTGTTGTTGCTGAAAATCCTGAAGCTTTTAAATCATATGCAGAAAGTATTTCACATGCTAGCGTAGATATCGTGCCTGTTGGTTCATCTTTGGATTTAGTAAAATAAGATGGAAAAATTAAAATTAATCGTTATTTTAGGGCCAACTGCTGTAGGCAAAACAAATCTTAGCATAGCTTTAGCTCAAAAGTTATCCACAGAAATAATCTCTGGCGATAGTATGTTAGTATATAAGGGTTTTGATATAGGTACGGCTAAACCTACATTAGAAGAAATGAAGGGAATAAAACATCATATCATTGATATTTTAGAGCCTTGGGAAAATTTTAATGTAAGTGATTTTCATGATAAGGTTAAACCTTTAATTGAACAGATAAATAATGAAGGGAAAATTCCTATTTTAGCTGGCGGTACAGGCTTATATGTAAAATCCTTGCTTGAAGGCTATATTTTTAACGAAACTTCTGGCGATGTTGAATATAGGAAGCATTTAGAAAAACTAGCAAGCGAACATGGCAAAGAATATGTTTATAAAATGTTACAAGAAGTAGACCCACAGACGGCTCAAAGATTGCATATTAATAATTTCAATCGCATTATTCGTGCTTTAGAGGTATATCATTTAGGTAAAGAGCAGATTTCACAAAAAAATCATTATGAATTGACAGGTGAATTAATTTATGATGCCTATATTGTAGGTTTGAACCGCAGTCGTCAAAATTTATATGATAGAATTAATCAACGCGTTGATATTATGATGGACTGTGGATTTGTAGATGAAGTAAAATCTCTACTACAAAATGGCGCGAAGATTGATTGGCAATCCATGAAAGGAATTGGCTATCGAGAAATCGCTAGTTATTTAAATGGAGATATTGATTTAGATACTGCTGTTTATGAAATGAAAAAAGCTACTCGTCATTTTGCTAAACGACAGTTTACATGGTATAAGAAAATGCCATATATTTCTTGGTATGATGTAGAGCATTTAAGTGAAGATGAATTGTTAGCTACTGTATTGACTGATTGCAAGGCACATTTTAATATCTTATAATAATTGACATATAATTTTATTATTGAGATAATAAAAGCACTATAAATAAACTAATTAAATTAGTTAAGAAAAGAATTATATTTTAATTGGAGGACCCTTAAGATGCCAAACAAAACAATAAATTTACAAGATGTTTTTTTAAATCAAGTGAGAAAAGAAAATGTAGGAGTTATTATCCATTTAACAAATGGCTTCCAATTACGTGGAAATGTAAAAGGTTTTGATAATTTCACAGTTATTTTGGATTCTGCTGGAAAACAGATGATGGTTTATAAACATGCTATTTCTACTATTAGCCCTTTACAGCCATTGAAAAATTCTTTTCAAGATAATAAAAGAACAGAAACTGTTAGCGAATAATAATGATTTTATTAAATAAAAAAGCTCTTATTAACTTTGATTATAAGGTTAATAAGAGCTTTTTCTATTTATTGGTTAATTCAAAATAAGATTTGATGTATTTATTTGGTGTTGTATTTTTGTATTTACGGAATGTTTTTATAAAGTAAGATAAATCATTAAATCCACAACTATAAGCTATATCAGTGATAGATTGGTCTTTATCACTGATTAATTTACTGCAAGCACATTCAATTCGATAATAATTTAAATAGGCAATAGGTGTTTTATTAGTCATACTTTGGAAAAATCGGCAAAAATACTTCGGTGATAATCCAGAAGTATTAGCTAAATCTTCTAAAGTTAATGGTTGACTATATGAAGTTTCAATAAGATGAAATGCCTTTTTCAATTTGTGAATGTTTTTCTGATTACTACTTATAAAATTTGTAAAAGATTTTGTATAGAGGTTGTGTTTTAAAACTAAACCAAAGAAATTAAATAAACAGCCAAGTACGATAAATTCATATCCATTTGGTTTTGCTTTTAGAGCATCAAATATAGTCCATATAGTGCGGTGAATATCGGTATATTCATTATTAAAGTAACTATTGATAATTAAATGATGTTCAAAAAATTTTTGAAGAATATTTTTATCACCTACATTTGTTTCAAATAATTTCTTATCAAATACCATACATTCGTATATAGTATTTTCTAAAAAAGCTTTTCCTCCATGAACACAACCATCTGTGATAAAAATTATATCTCCGGCATTAGCTATATATTCATTCTCATCTATAGAAATTACAATTTTTCCTTCTAATACACGAATAATTTCATATTGAATATGCCAATGATATGGCATATTATAGCGTGGATGATGATTAGTTACATAATGATATTCTACAGGAAATGAAAAATTACCACGTTCTCTTTGTTCATTATAACTATCACGTTTCATAATTTATTCTCCTAATAAAATTTTATATTATTATTATACTTATATTTCTAAAAATGTAAAGTTTCATACAATTTTTAAAAAGTGAATATTATTATATTTTTAGTGATAATATAACAAGTATTATTAATATTTAGTTGTTATAATTTAATCATGAAATAAACAACAAACCAAAACATAAAATAAATATATTAAAAATATTTCTTAGGAGGAATTTTACAATGGCAACAAACAGATTAATTGGAGATTATCCTGTAATTGGTATCCGCCCTACAATTGACGGACGTAGAGGCGTTTTAAAAGTTAGAGAATCTTTAGAAGAACAAACTATGGGCATGGCAAAAGCTGCTGCTAAATTATTTACAGAAAACCTCAAATATTCTAATGGTGAACCAGTAAAAGTAGTTATCGCTGATACAACAATTGGTCGTGTGCCAGAAAGTGCTGCTTGTGCAGAAAAATTCAAAAAAGAAGGTGTAGATATCACTTTAACAGTAACTCCTTGCTGGTGCTATGGTTCTGAAACAATGGATATGGACCCAAAAACAATCAAAGGCGTTTGGGGTTTTAACGGTACTGAACGTCCTGGTGCTGTATATCTTGCTTCTGTGCTTGCAAGCCATGCGCAAAAAGGTCTTCCAGCTTTTGGTATTTATGGTCATGATGTACAAAATGCAGATGCTACAGAAATTCCGGAAGATGTTAAAGAAAAACTTTTAAGATTTGGTCGCGCAGCTGTAGCTGTTGCTACAATGAGAGGCAAATCTTACTTACAAATTGGTTCTATTTGTATGGGTATTGCAGGTTCTATTATTAGTACAGAATTTTTTGAGGAATATCTTGGTATGAGAGTTGAATCTGTAGATGAAGTTGAAATTATCCGTCGTATGACAGAAGGTATTTATGACCATGCAGAATTTGAAAAAGCTTTAAAATGGACTAAAGAAAACTGCAAACAAGGCTTTGATAAAAACCCAGATTTTTGCCGTAAAACAGATGCTGAAAAAGAAGAAGCTTGGGAATTTGTTGTAAAAATGATGTGTATCATTAAAGACCTTTACAATGGTAATAAAAACTTACCAGAAGGTTGCGAAGAAGAACAATTAGGTCATAATGCAATCGCTGGTGGTTTCCAAGGTCAAAGACAATGGACAGACTTCTATCCAAACTGCGACTTCCCAGAAGCAATGATGAACTCTTCCTTCGACTGGAATGGTGCAAGAGAACCATATGTACTTGCTACAGAAAATGATACATTAAACGGCGTAGGTATGCTCTTTGGTAAATTATTAACAAATACTGCACAGATCTTCGCTGACGTTAGAACATACTGGAGCCCTGAAGCAGTTAAACAGGCTACTGGTTATGAATTAGAAGGCGTTGCTAAAGAATCCAAAGGATTTATTCACTTAATCAACTCCGGTGCTGCTTGTATCGATGCTTGTGGTGAAGCAAAAGATGAAAATGGTAATGGCGTAATTAAACCATTCTGGGAAATGACTGAAAAAGACCAAAAAGCTTGCCTCGATGCAACTGAATGGTGCCCTGCTGATAATGGTTATTTCAGAGGTGGCGGATTTAGCTCCCGTTTCTTAACAAATAGCGAAATGCCTGTAACTATGGTTCGTTTAAATCTTGTAAAAGGCTTAGGCCCTGTATTACAGATTGCAGAAGGTTGGACTGTAAAATTACCAGATGAAGTATCTGATAAACTCTGGAAACGTACTGACTACACTTGGCCTTGCACTTGGTTTGCTCCACGTTTAACTGGTGAAGGTGCATTCAAATCTGCTTATGATGTAATGAATAACTGGGGTGCAAATCACGGTGCTATCAGCTATGGTCATATCGGTGCAGACCTCATTACATTATGCTCTATGCTCAGAATTCCTGTATGCATGCATAACGTTCCTGAAGATAAAATCTTCCGTCCTGCTGCTTGGAATGCTTTTGGTATGGATAAAGAAGGTCAAGACTATAGAGCTTGCAAAAACTATGGTCCTTTATATAAATAATTAGGATATAATATAGATTAATTGGAGGAGCTTATTATTATGGCTTACGAAGAAATAAAAGAACAGATATGCGATATTTGTCATAAAATGTGGCAATTAGGTTGGGTTGCTGCTAATGATGGTAATATAACAGTAAAATTAGATGATGGTACTTTCCTTGCTACACCAACAGGAATTAGCAAAAGTTTCATCACTCCTGAAAAATTAGTACGTATTAATGCAGAAGGCGAAATTTTAGAAGCTAATGAAGGATATAGACCATCTTCTGAAATCAAAATGCATTTACGTTGTTATGCTGACCGTGAAGATGTAGGTGCAGTGCTTCACGCACATCCCCCAACAGCTACTGGCTTTGCTGTAGCTCATGTACCTTTAGATAGATATGATATGATTGAAACAGTAGTAGCATTAGGTTCTATTCCTATCACCCCTTATGGAACACCTTCTACTTACGAGGTACCTGAAGCTATTGCACCTTACATTCAAGAACATGATGCTGTATTATTAGAAAATCACGGTGCATTAACTGTTGGTTCTAATTTGGTGGAAGCTTATTACAAAATGGAAACATTAGAATTATTTGCTAAAATCAACTTAAATGCTTATCTTTTAGGTGGACCAAAAGAAATTTCTCGTGAAAATATTGATAAACTCATCAACTTACGCAGCTACTATGGCGTAAAAGGCAGACACCCAGGTTATAAACATTATAAAGAAGACTAATTATTTACGAACAGCCCAATATATCATTGGGCTGTTTTTTTTATATATATTAACTTTAAACATTATGTATTATTTTGTTAATTTATTTTGTTTTATGATTTTATATAAAATTTTCAAATAATTTATTAAAAGTGAATATTATTCTATTTTTGGTGATAATATAACAAGATTTAATATCTAGGTGTTGATATAATAAGGTTAAAAGTTAACAGTGAGGAGTGAAAACATGAAAAAAGATGTTAAGGTTTTAGCCTTAGATTTTGGAGCTTCTAGTGGTAGAGCTATCATTGGTAGTTTTGATGGTGAAAAAATTTCTTTAAAAGAAATACATCGCTTCACAAATGATCCTGTGATTTTACTAGATACTATGTACTGGGATGTATTAAGATTATTTCATGATATAAAGATTGGTTTGATTAAAGCAAAACAAGAAGGTGAAATAAAAAGCCTAGGTATAGATACATGGGGCGTGGATTTTGGTCTTTTAAATAAAGATGGCAAACTTTTAGAAAATCCTGTTCATTATAGAGATGCTAGAACAAAAGGTATGATGGAAAAAGTTTTTGCTAAATTGGATAAAGATACTGTTTATAGCATTACAGGTAACCAATTTATGGAATTAAATACTCTTTTCCAATTGATGGCATTGAAAGAAAATCAACCTGAATTATTGCAAAAAGCTGAAACTTTATTATTAATGCCGGATTTATTAAATTATTTCTTATCTAATGAAAAATGTACGGAATATACAATAGCATCCACAACTCAATTATTAGATGCTAAAAACAAAACTTGGTCTTCAGAAATTATTGAAAATTTGGATTTACCGAAAAATATATTCACCAAAATCGTTCAACCAGGAACAAAAATTGGTAAGTTGAGTAAACAAATCAGTGAAGAATTAGGAATAAATGAAATAGATGTAATTGCTGTAGCAGGACATGATACTCAATCAGCTATGGTAGCAGTACCAACTCAAGAAGATGATTTTATATTCTTATCTTGTGGTACATGGTCCTTATTAGGAACAGAATTAAAAACACCTATAATCAACGAAACTTCCGCAAGTTTGAATATTACTAATGAAGGCGGAGCAGATAATAAAACTTCCTTCTTAAAAAATATCATCGGATTGTGGCTCATTCAAGAAAGTCGCCGTCAATGGATTAGAGAAGGTAAAGAATATGGCTTCGGTGAACTCGAACAGATGGCTAGTAAAGTGGGCATGATAAATTCCTTTATTGATACAGATAATGAAGAATTTATTCCAGCAGGTAATATTCCAAAACGAATTCAAGAATATTGCAAACGCACAGGTCAATACGTTCCTCAAAATGAAGCAGAAATCGTTCGTTGTATAGATCAGAGTTTAGCTGTTAAATACAGATTTGCTTTAGAACAAATTGAAATGGCTACTGGCAAAAAATATGATACCTTAAACATCATTGGTGGCGGTATCCAAAGTAAATTATTATGTCAATTAACAGCTGATGTTTGTGGTAGAAAAGTAGTGGCAGGCCCTGTAGAAGCTACAGTAATGGGAAATATTGCACTTCAGTTAATGGCATTAGGTGAAATAAAAGATATCAAAGAAGCACGCAAGATAATTGCTAATTCTGAAAATGTTACTGTTTATGAACCTCAAAAAGATGAAAATTGGGATGAAATATATAAAAATGTTAAGGAGAGTCTATTATGTTAAAAAATATTCCTAAAATATTATCACCTGAATTATTAAAAGTACTTTGTGAAATGGGTCATAGCGATAGAATTGTTATCGCTGATGGAAATTTTCCAGCAGAGTCCATGGGTAAAAATGCAATAGTAATCAGATGTGATGGTCATGGTGTTCCTGAATTATTAGATGCAATTTTAAAAGTTTTCCCATTAGATATTTATGTTGATAAACCTGTTAATCTCATGGAAGTAATGCCTGGTGATACAGTAGAAACTCCTATTTGGGATACTTATAAAGAAATCGTAGCTAAACATGATGAACGTGGAGCAAATGCTATCGGCAATATTGAAAGATTTGCTTTCTACAAAGAAGCAAAAACAGCTTATGCTATTATCGCTACAAGTGAAAAAGCTCTTTATGCTAATATCATGTTGCAAAAAGGTGTTGTAGTAGATTAATTATGTGATTTTTGTTCGTGTATAAATATTTAAGAGAGGTTTTATCATGGAAAATAATGCAAATACATTAAGCGAAAAAAATGTTGCAAATAATAGCAACAGTATACCAGTAGTTCCTGCCCAATATAGAATTTATTTCTTCTTACTTGTATCTTGTTTTGCTCTTTGGGGTATGTTAAATAACATGAATGATACTTTAGTTCCTGCTTTTGCTAAAATCTTTATGATTAAAGCAGTTGATTCTTCCTTAGTACAAGTTGCTTTCTATGGAGCGTATGCTGTACTCGCTATGCCAGCAGCCTTTATTGTTAGAAAATATTCTTATCGTGTTGGTGTTTTAGTAGGTCTTGGTTTTTATATGATAGGTGCATTTGGTTATATCCCAGCAGCTTTATTACAAAGTTATAATTTATTCTTAATATCAATCTTTATCTTAGCTAGTGGTTTATCTGTATTAGAAACAACATGTAATCCATTCGTATTATCTTTAGGTGCTCCAGAAACAAGTGTTCGTAGATTGAACTTTGCCCAAGCATTCAACCCTGTAGGTTCAATGGCTGGCTTATTTTTAGCTAAATATTTAATATTAGCAAATTTAAATCCTGCTGATTTAGATGAAAGATTACTTATGTCATCTGAACAACTTGCAGAAATACGACATACAGAACTTTTCTGGGTGTGTGTTCCTTATGTTGGTTTGATTTTAATTGCATTTATCATTTGGGTTATTTTCTTTAGAAGTAAATTAAATGAAAAAGATGGTCGTGTAGCAATGACTGTTATTGAAGCTTTTAAAAAGTTATTTTCTAATCCTCGATATTATTGTGGTGTTATCACTCAGTTCTTCTATGTAGGTGTACAGATTGCAGTTTGGACATGGACTATCAAATATATAATGATTACTAAAGGTTTGGTAGAACATGAAGCTGTAGATTATTTCATTGTAGCAATGGTTTTATTTATTATTTTTAGATGGATATGTGTATATCTAATGAAGTATTTTGTTCCTGCAAAAATGATGGCTGTATTTGCTTTGGCAGGTATTTTATGTTGTTTAGGTACAATATATATTAAAGGAGATTTTTCTGTATATTGTTTAATTGCAATTTCTGGTTGCATGAGCTTAATGTTCCCAACAATTTATGGTATTGCTCTTCGTGGTCTCGGTGCTGAAGTAAAATTCGGTGCAGCAGGTTTAATCATGGCTATCTTAGGTGGTGCAATAATCACTCCTATCATGGGTTGGTTAGTTGACTCTAGTGCATTAAGCTTCATGGTTAGTGGTTTCTCCGCAGCAGAAGCAGCTATTAGAACAGCATTCTATTTACCTGTAGTATGTTTTGCAGTTGTTTTAGGATATTCTTTAGTTTTCCGCAAAACAAATGATTAATTAATAAATAATTTTGAAAGAGGGTCTTTTTGTGAAAAATAATGTTATAGCAATCAGTCGTCAATATGGTAGTGGCGGTCGTGAACTCGCAAATATTTTAGCTGAAAAATTAGGTTATAAATTATATGATAGACAAATCGTGCATATGGCTGCTGCTCAATTAGGTATTAGTGGCATGAGTGAAAGTCAATTAA
This sequence comes from Megamonas rupellensis DSM 19944, assembly GCF_000378365.1. Lineage (NCBI taxonomy): Bacteria > Bacillati > Bacillota > Negativicutes > Selenomonadales > Selenomonadaceae > Megamonas > Megamonas funiformis. Next base: position 42,849 of record NZ_KB899576.1, read on the forward strand.
AAGAATTTGAAGATAATGTGCCACCACTTTCTCTTAAATTCATGCCATTTTACATTTTTGGTATGAGCGGTGCTAAGCCAATGAACCATAAAATGTTTGAACAAGAATCTGAAATTATTCGCCGTTTAGCTAAAGATGGTAATTGCATTATTCTTGGTAGATGTGCAGATGCTGTTTTACAAGGCAATGAAAATGTATGTTCTGTATTTGTTTGTGCAAATGATGAATATCGTGAAGAACGCGGTAGAACAGTATATGATGGAAAATCTGTTATTGAATTAAATCAAGAAGATGCTAAAAGAGCTGAGTATTATGCTTATTATACAGGCAAAGAATGGGGAAATCCTAAAAATTATGATTTAAGTGTTAATACTAGCCATAAATCCCTTGAAGATATTGCAGATGTAATTATTGAATATATCAATAAAAAATAAATCTCTCAATAAAGAAAAAAGATAGACAGAAAATCTTCTGTCTATCTTTTTTTATTTAGATAAAAAATAAAGCTTCTACAAAAGCGGTCAGTAGAAGCAAGTATTTTAGGGATTAATGTAGTTTGTTACTATTATATTTTTATATTTATCTAGTTTAATTATATAAGGATAAATATTATTTTGTCAATATATAATTAAGTTAGATGACTATACTTTTTATTAATAAAGAATAGAGAAGGAAGATATTTAATTTATATATTTTATTTTTATTAAATAAAAATGCTTAATATTACACACATTATATAAATTGATTATTTTTTATTTTATTAATGTATTAATATATTTTTTATGGCACTTATATGACACTAAAATGGCACCGCATAACTTATTACTTTGTAGTAATAAGTTATTTTTTTATAGATTTTTCAATTTCATCAAGAATTTTATTATTAGCACTATCTATAAGAGCTAGAAATCCTGTATTTTTAGCTCTTACCCATTCACTAGTAGTTGTAGAGATTTCTTTTTCTTCTTCGTCAAGTCTCTAACTTCTTTTTCAAGCTCATCAAAATTTAAATTTTTATTTTTTCATCAGCTAACAAAGAACGGATTGCTTCTTTTTTTTGTAAAATTTCTTCTAATCGTTTATTCATTGTATTTTCCTTTCTGAATATCTTAAAAATGGGTACAAAAAAGCACCTTCTTAGGTGCTTAACTAATAAATTTATGTTATACTATTTTCGTTACTCAACTCCAATCTGGTAACAGAGAGGAGGTGCATATAATGAATTTCACTGATATTGTTGTGCTTATTATGGTAAATGTAATCTCTTACTTCATTTACAAATGGATAGATAAGCACTTTTTTGAGTAACTATCCTAACGCTCCAGCATTAGCGTAATAATGTAAAAACCCTTAGGAACTACCACTTCCTAAGGGTTTTGTGCATTATAATGAACTTCACTGTTTCTATAATTAGTATAACATATCTTGTGATTTTTGCAATATAAAACACAAAACCCTTTTATAAATACGTCATATACTGTGCTATAAACTTTTTTTAAATTCACTAGCAGACATCATTGGATTGGAATACAAACTTAATAAATAATTCAACCTATCATTAAGCACATTTTTTATTTTTCCATTATCCTTTAGACCAAAAGATGTAAAAAGTAGAAGAATTTTTGGACAATGGGAGCTAGATACCATAATATCTAGTAGCGGAAAATCTAAGGCTTGTTTAGCAACATTTATAGAAAGAAAAACAAAGTTTTATGTGGTAATAAAAATAAAAGATAGAACAGTCCCATCAATGCTAAAAGCAATAAAAAAGTTAGTGAAAGTACTACCAAAAAAGGCATTAAAAACATTCACAACAGATAGAAGAAAAGAATTTGCATGTTACAAAGAAGTAGAAAAATTAAATATAAAAGTATATTTTGCAGATGCTTATGCAGCATGGCAAAGAGGTAGCAACGAAAATTCAAGATGATTTAATAGAAAAATTAATATTATTAAATAGTAGACCAAAAAGAATTGTCGCACTTGGATTGACAATTTTAAAGACATTGACAATATTTATTGTATAAAAGCTTGAAAGTAGCTATATATTAGGATTTTTGGTAAATATTGCCAATGTCTTTTTTTATTTTAGTGCCATTTTGGTGCCATTATAAGTTTTCTACTATTCTATTGAATTTATGAAGATAGTTTTCTTTAGTTGTTTTAGTTATATGAAGATAAATTTCTTCTGTTATTTTAGTGCTTGCATGACCTAGTCTTTCAGTGATTACTGGTAGAGGTACACCAGCTTCAGCCAATAAAGATACATGTGTATGGCGGAACAAATGTGGATGAATGTATAAAGCGTTTATTTTTTTAGCAATTCTTGTAACCCACCAGTAAACATTTTGTCTAGCCAACGGCTGACCAGGATACTTGAAAGATGAAAAGATAAAATTGTATTGTAGTTGATCCCATGTTGGTGATTGAAGTTTAAATTCTAAGAATTGTTTTCGATACGATTTTAGTATCGAAGCTAGTTTATCTGAAATTAGTACATCTCTAATACTAGATTTTGATTTAGGTGTTTGTAATACCCAATCTAATGCACCAGGACAGAATAAATCATGGCGGATATGAATAATATTGTTTTCAAAATCAATATTTTCCCATTGAAGTCCTAATACTTCACCTATACGCATACCTGTATAGAGCATAATTAAGCTGATTGTATAATAAGGGAAAGCATATTTATCAGATTTAGCTTGAATGAAAAACTTTTCTAAATCATCTTTTTCGATATAAAGAATTTTATTAGCATCAACTAAAATTTGAGCTTCCTTTTCTTTTGCAGAATATCTAGAGATACTAAGATTTTCACATGGATTAGCAGATAATATCTTTTCTACTTTTATTGCATGTGTAAACACCGCTTTTAAAATATTAAAAGTTTCTATAACAACTCGTCTACTTAATTTTTGTTTAATAAACATATGCTTTATAAATAAATGACATTTTTGAGGCGTAACATCTACTAACTTAACATCACTGCTAAAGAAGCAATCTATTCTACGAAGTATAGATTCTATATGCCATGCCGTAGATTGTTTTACAAAACCACGATGATATTCTAACCAAACATTCCACATAAAATAATGTAGTGTTATGCTTGTATTTTGTTTGATTACTTTGCCAGATAGAGCAGCAGCTTCTAGTTCTAAAGCAGCTTTTTCTGCATCTTTGCGTCTAGTAAAACCTCCACGTTTTATACGATTGCGTTTACCTGTATTATCTTTTCCTAGTTCTATGGTAAAGTAATAGGAAAAACCTTTTGTCTTGGTTTTTTGTTTATAAATTCTAGCCATAGTTAAACTCCTTAACTATGCTTATATTACACACAGTTTTAGTATGTAAGAAAAAAAGCTTTTTGTCAAAAACAATATTTATAATAAGGTATTAGATTGCAAAAGAATTTTTAATCTATTATAATGAAAAAAAATAACAATAGGAGTTATTTACTATGGAGAATTTAAAATATGTTGTTGAGGATAAAACAATTGCTCAATTATTAGGCGTTCAAAATTTCAATAATAAAGAATCAGCTGTTTTAGAATTAGTTAAGAATGCTTATGATGCTAATGCTAAAAATCTGATTATTTCAATAACTAAAAATAAAATAGTTTTCGAAGATGATGGAATTGGCATGAATGAAGAAATTATTCGAAAAAATTGGATGCATGTAGGAAGAAGTGATAAAGATTATAGTATAGGAACAGATGAAAATACACGTGTATTGGCAGGCTCTAAAGGAATAGGTAGATTTGCTTTAGCTAGACTAGGAGAAAATGCATCTTTACATAGTAAAAAGAAAGACTGCAAAGCTATTTTATGGAAAACAGACTGGAATGAATCTATTTTAGACTTTGAAGAAAATACATCATTAGACATAGGTACAATAATTGAAATAACAAATTTAAGAGATAACTGGACTGAAAAATCTATAAAAATTTTATCAGATTATTTATCAATAACATATAATGATAGTAAAATGTGTATACAAATTAAATCGGAAAAAGAAACATATCAAGTAATACCGTATTATAAATCTCCTCAAATAGGGAAAAATTATACAAGTTATATATTTTTAGAATATGATAGTAATAATATGCAATTAATATGTTCAGTTGAAAATGATGAATTTAAAGAAGAAGCTAAAAAATTTTGTCCAAATATAGATTTAGTATCATATAAACAATCAATTAATATTAAAGATGAATTAATGGGAGATAAAGATATTGATTATGATGATAATCATTTAGAAACTTTTTTAACATATTTAGGTGATTTTTCAGCTGACTTATATTTTTCATTAAAATCATCTACAAATAAGGATATGGAAGCTTTTCTTTATAAATATAAGGATTTACCAGATCGATATGAAAAAGGTGTTGTATTATATCGTAATGCATTTGGAATATCTTCATATGAAGGAGATAAAGATTGGTTAGGCTTTGGAAAAAGAAGTAGAAAATCTCCAGCAGCAGCAACACATCCTACAGGCGCTTGGAGAGTAAGGGAAAATCAAATTTCAGGAAAAGTACTCATTGATAAAAAAGAAAATTATATGTTACAGGAGCTATCAAATAGACAAGGAATAAATGAAAATGAGTATTATAAATTATTTTTAAAAATTATAAGCATAGGTGTAAGTATATTTGAACGATATAGACAAAGTATTATAAGAGCTATTAATAAAAAAAATAAAATAACATATAGTACTTCTAATAAAACGACAAATATAGTTCCTAAGGTAATAAAAGAGCCTGATATTATAAAAGAATTTACGAAAGAAGAAGTGCAAAATTTTGTTAATGAAATTGAAAATATAACAAAAGAATCCGATAAAAATAAGCAAGATAAAGAAGCTACCGAGAAAAGATATAAATATGATGTTAGAATATTAAATGTATTAGCTACATCAGGACTTAAAGCTACATCTATAGCTCATGAATTAAAAAATGATAGAAATAATATAGATGTTAATTATAAATATATTGTAGATGCATTAAAAGATTATAATATGTGGGATGAATTAAATTTACCTGAAAATACTAAATATGTATATAATAATGTACCTCATTTATTAGCACAAAATAAGCATATAAATAATAAAATCTTAACATTTATGAATATAATGCTTGAAGAAATAGAAAAAAATAGATATTTATCTAAAGAACAAAGTATTTTTAAAATATTAGAATATATATCTAAAAATTGGAAGCATGATTATGCTTGTTTAAATATAAAATTAGATGTAGATGAAAATTTATACTTTAATATATCTGAAGATATATTTTTTGTTATTTTTGATAATTTAATATTAAATACTATTCAACAAAATCAAAGTCTAACAAATATAAATATATCTATAGTAGTAAAAAAAGAATCTAATAAATTAAGTATAATATATCAAGATGATGGAAAAGGTCTTCCTGAAAAATATGTAAATGATCCAATGCGTATATTAGGAGTACATGAAACTTCACGTAAAGATGGTCATGGATTAGGCATGTGGATAGTCAATAATACTGTAGAAATGACTAATGGGAAGATAAAAGATATTTCAGGAAATAATGGATTTAGAATTCAATTTGAAATAGGTGATAAAATATGATTTCCAGTGTAAAAATAATTTATATTGATGATAATATGGATAGTATATTATCTAGGTTTCTTAACAAAATTTATAAAAAAAGGCTTTATACTTTAGATGATGGAAGAATTATAAAAAAAGATTATGATGAAATATTGTTTGATAATAAAAATGGATATGAAGTACTTTTTAAAGATCAAGCGATATCTAGTGCTAATATAATATTGATAGATAATCATTTATTCGAAGAATATTCTGCAACAACAGGAAAATTTTCAGGAAAACAATTTAAGATTATTCTTAGAAAATTATTTCCTTTTATAGAAGTAATAATTATAACACAAGATCCTAATTTAAAAGGAGATAATATTATTAAAAAATTTTCAGGAAAAGATACTAATGACGCAAATAAATATTATGAGGATAATCTTATACCAGTATTAGATATGGCTATAAAAAGAATTGTTGAATTTGAAGAATTAGCTGATGATTTAAGAAAAAGTGATAATGTAGATAAAGCTTTAAAAGATAAAGTTTTAGAGTCAATAGAAGGTAATAATTTATATGATGAATTAACAAAATCAGATATTGATGAATTAATACGAAGTTTTAAGGAATTAAAAGATGAATACTCAAAATAATATTAAACAATTAGATTATAGAACTGTAGATAATAATTTTATGTTAGAACAGACATCAGAAAAGAAAGAACGATTAAAGCAACAAATAAAAGATTTATCTAAAACAAAGGTAATATATAAGGTAGTTTCTAATAAAAAAAATAAAAATAATTTTTTTGAAGGTTTTGCTAATATCTATCATAGAAAATGTGCTTATTGTGGAACATCTACTGATATACAGCCGTTGGAGACCTATGAAATAGATCATTATATTTGCGAGTCATCTTTTAGGGATAAGGATCAGGGAGAAATAGAAGCAGGAAGAATAGAAAATTTAGTATTTTCTTGTCGTAATTGTAATAGATTTAAAAGTGATTTATTGATTAAAAATAATTATGTAAAATTATTAAACCCAGATGATAATTCTATTTGTAATATATTTTATAGAGATGATGAAGCTAATATAAGAATAAAAGATGAATTTATTAATGATGAATTTATTAACAAATTTTATAATAAATTAAAATTAGCAAATGAATTTAGAAGAATTGATTATTCTATATTGCAACAGCAACATTTTCTTGAAACTTTACGTAAAACAAAGAAAATAACACCTAAAATAGAGTTAACATTACTAAAAAATATCGAAATGTTGAAATCAAAAAGAAACAATTCTTTACCCCAAAAGTAAAAAGGAACAGTTAAAACACTGTTCCTTTTTATTTTAAAAATAAAAATTGTTAACATCTTTGGCGGTTATTCTAATAGATTTACCATTAGCATTAATTCCAATTTGTTGTACATACTTAAGGAAAGCATCACTTTCCAATAATTTTTTTGCTTCTGATAAAGGTTTATCTTTTATTGGAATTATAAATATACCAGAATAAGGAATGTCTTTTGTTAATAATTCATATACTTTAACCTCATTAGTTACTACGATAGAAGTTAATAGCTTTTCTTGATTTAAATGAGATAAAGCTTGTGTTCGACCATATTCAAAATATTTGACATTAGAATCGATTTTTCGTTTATTTAATCGTTCAATATTATGTTTAAAATATTTAGTAGCTTCTGGATATAGTTTTTCAAAATCATCTTCTGTATATTTGATTAATTTATCATTTATATATTGATATGGAAAAATAATTAATTCTTTACGATTTGAATTTAGACCACGAGGACTACAAGCTTCACGGATTAAATCTTTTTCTATTTTATATCCATCAACAAAAATATAATTATCCTTATAATTATAATCTTTTAAAATGAAAACTTCATTTAATAATGTGGCAACAGTTATAGAAGCTTTAAAATAATCTCCAAAACGCTTTTTATTATTAATTAACGTTTCATTTGAGAATATCCATTTATCAGATAATAGTTCTTTTTTTATTTTGATTGTTTTTTTATTTTCGATATCTTTATATGTTAAATTAGAAGAATTACTATCTTTTTTACATACTAAAATAGCAGCAGCAATAAGAGCATTTTCAAATAATTTTTTAGTAGTATAATCTAGAATAGTTGTTATATGTTTTAAGAGTATTTGTCTAAGGTTTTTGGCAAATACATTTTTAAATATACTACTAGGAATTAAATAAGCTAGAATACCATTTTTATGCAAAGCATTCAAGCTAGCTTCTATAAACGCATAACAATAATCAAATTTACCTTTATTACAGCTTTCAAAATGTTTTTTTAGATATTGGCGATCATCAATAGATAATTCTTTATAAACAATATATGGTGGATTACCAACGACAAAATCAAATTTGTTTGTCAGCTTTGTTTTAAGAAAATCTTTTTGGAAAATTTTCCAATGAACATCTTTTATATTATATGTATTAGCAATATCATCTAAATTTTTAATACATTTTTGATGATGTTTAGAATCTATTTCAAATCCATAAATATTAGTTTCTAATCCTAATTGAATTTCTGATAGAGTTTTATTTTGATTAAGTGCATCTTGGATATATCTTCTTACAACTTCTTTTAAGATATTTCCATCACCACAAGCATTCTCTAATACCTTTTTTTCAAATAGATTTTCTTTATAGCCTGCAGCATCTAATAGTTCAATAACATTTTCTGCAGGAGTAAATATTTGGCATTTATCATAATAGTTTTCAGGTTTATTCATAAGTTTTCACGCTCCTGCGAAATAATAAAAACATTATTATAATAGCAGATTTATTGATAGTCTGTAAATAGTATAAAAAACCTTCTCAAAATTAGAGAAGGTTTTTTTATTAATTTTTAAATATCCTTTCATTATAATAATATTGAATTTATGTTTTTTTGAATTATTAGTATTTTGATTTCATTTTTTTATAAATTAAATATCTTCCTTCTCTATTCTAAAGACGTTTATGGTATCTATGTCTGGGCAACAAAATATAGCTGTGCCTTCTGGTTGATTAGGTATAGAACCACCATATCTCAATATATCAATATAAGGAAATGCTACATGCATCGCCATAGGGCATAATTCACCACGTTGTGTATCAAAATCAAAACTATCACCTATCTTATGACCGCGATGACAACCGCAAGGTCCTTTTCTATCGATTAATGTTATTTTTATTTTAGGGCGTTTTGCCATAATAATCACCTCGTAAATATTTTATCATATTTGTTTATTATATAAAATATTACCTCTATTTTTATATAGGTATATCCTATATAATACATAAATTTATTATATATTCAAAATCGATAATAATTAAATTTTAATAACTATTATTTAAATATTATTTTTATATTTTAGATAAATATATTAATTAAATAATTATTATTAATAAACTAAAAGTAAAATATACAGAAAATTAAATATATTATTGATGGATTTTATTGGTTATTATTTACTAATCATATAAATTGATGATATAATTAAATTAACTTCCTATTTCATAAAAAATAGGAAGTTAATTTAAAGGAAAAACTTATTTTTGAAAAAACAAATTCATTATATGTAAGAATTTTATTTAAAATCGATTTTAAGAGGTTTTATTTTCTTTTGCATATATTTATATTAAAACGAAAAATAAAACGCTTAAAACAGCTATAATTATAATAAATAATTTTTATGAATACTTAAAATTAATAAATTATTAATATAAAATAGATAGCTGTATAAAAATAATAATTTATATGTAATAAAAATAATTTTAAATCAATATTTATTATTATTTATATTAAATAGGTGAATTAATATATAATAAATAACTTTATCTTATATTTAAACAGGAGTGAGATTTTTGGCAAATTTAATAAAAATAGATGATAATGATTTTTTAGTAAAAGATTATTTACGACAAGAAGAGATAAATGAAAATACTTTATTATTGAATTATAAAACTTTATTGAAAAGATATCTTTCTCAAGGTGAACCATCAGAAGACACTTTAAGAAGTTATTGTTCTGCTATTGATAGTTATATAAAATGGTGTTTGACAAATAAAGTGCATCCATTAAAGATAACAGAATATCAATTTATGTACTATCGAGATTTTTTAATAAAAATGAATATGAAAAAAGGTAGTATTAAGGTAAAGCTAAATGCGATAAAACAATTCTATAATATTGCTGTAAAATTAAAATTAATAGAAAATAGTCCTGCTAAAGATGTAGGTGTGAAAATACATGAAGCAAGTGAAATCTCTCCCATGAAATTTCTTACATTAGAACAACTACGAGATTTATTAAATATTATACCTGATTACGATGAAAAACATATTGAATATTTGAGAGATAAAATCATCATTATGCTTATGGCATTAGAAGGATTGAGAACAGTGGAAGTTCATCGCATGTCTGTTAATGATATAAATTGGGAGATGAAGACAATATATATTCATGGTAAAGGGCATAATGATTTTATTTATCCTCGTGATGATGTTTTAATTTTATTACAAGCATATTTAAAAATACGACCATTTGATTTTGCTTTTATTGATGAATTTGGAGAGCCAGTATTTACAACTTTGACTAATCAAGTAAAAGGAAAAAGAATGGATAGACGAGGTATTCGCTATAATGTGGATAAATGGCTGACTAAAGCAGGATTAAAAAAAGAAGGTATAAGTTGTCATATGCTCCGCCATACATGTGGCACTTTACTTTATAAAGATACAAAAGATTTACAAATAGTAAAACAAGTTTTACGTCATAGCAATGTCAATATAACTAGTAAATATGCTCACATCTATAATAAAATGGATAAGCGTTATACTACTGGCATTAATTTAAATGAAAACATAACTACTGAAGATAAAAAAAAGGCACACAAATAAATGTGTGCTTTTTTTATTTATTATTAATTTATCTGCCAAACAATTTATTTAAAAGACCTTGTTCTTTGAATTCTGTACTAAAGAATTTAGTTGCACTATCCAATCGCATAATCACTTTATCGCCGACTACATCTGCTTCCAATTCAGGTGGAAGTGATTCAGCAATGCGCATAGGAGTCATCTTACCTACAGAAGATAAGCTTTTATCTTCAAAGATTAATTGATTATTTTTCTTGTTAATTTCAAAGAAATCACGATTTAGACGATACTGTCTTTGGAAGAATTTTATCATGATTTCATTTACAGCTCTACTATCAAAATAATCTTTCATGGTTAGAGGTCTCATATAGCTTGGAATATCTAAGCCACATTCTTTAAAGATAGATATTATTACTTCAGAGCTTATATTATATAAATCTATACTACTAGAACCTAAATCATTAATTTGACTTAAATATAAATTAATATGAGGAATGATTTTTGCTAGATATTCGCTATAGAAATTATTTCTCATTTTTTGAATTAATTCAGAGCATGGGCTCTTTTGTTGACGTGTAAATTCGTTGTTCCAACTAGCGTTTACATGGAAAACGACCATACGTTTAGTAAGCTCATTTTTTAAGCTATTTAAATCTTTATTAGCTGTGAGTAAAATAGCTGAATAATAATTTAAATTTTCTGGTTTAGTTTCGCGAATGATGCGTTCTTCTTGTTTAATGATATTTCCACTGTTATTAGTAAATTGAGTTTGAGTGATATCATCAATTAATATAGGTAAACCTTTTATATCACAAAGAAGTGAATCAATACGTGTCTTCGTGAAGTTATTTTGACCAAAAGCTTTATATAAAGCAGAATCAGTCATCATTTTCATTAATAAAGAAGCATAGATTGTTTTTCCTGCATTTGACTGACCACATAGTAAAGCTACTATCGGATATGTAAATACTTCATCAGTTACAGTAGCTTCTCTAATTGTAGTACGTACACGTGCTAAAAATGGAGATAAAAAGCACCATGACATCAATTTGAAATACTCAAATTTTAATGGTTCAATATTTTTAGCTGGTACAGCTGTATTAAATCCTTCCATATATTGTAAATAAGTTTCAGCATCACGTTTTACATCGCCACGATAAGGGCGGAAATTAAATTCGCGTTCATTATAAAAAGCACGATTGCGTTCTGGTTCAATAACTAATTGTGGCATAAATTTTTCAAATTTAGCACGGCGAACTTGAATATTTTCTAATGTTTTACGTTTAATAGTATCTATCTTATCATTTGTGATTTTAGCCTGTCCTTTGCGGTCTGCCTTAGGAATATCTACAAAATCTTTCGCTAAACGCTCAATATCGGAGATATATTCTGCTGTTTTTACGATAGTTGTCTTACTAACTGCTGGATAGATATGTTCGCTATCTTGTTTAGCTTTATGCAAAATAGGTAAATTTTCGATCATTTGAGTATCTTCATATGTTATTTCCCATGCATTTTCATTTACTATTTCGCTATTATTCTGTTTAAAATCATTATATATGTTCATATAATAATTGAAAGCATTTTCATCATCAAAATAAACTAAAGCTTGATTGCGGTCACTATTAGCTGGTAATTGGTCAAGATTATTACTACCTAAAATTACTCTAGTTGCTCCTGTCTGCGTATTTTTCAAGCAAAATAATTTTTCAGGATATAATGGCGCATCTGCCAAATATATATTTAAATTACCTTGAGCATATTTTTCTTTAAAATTAGTATAATGTTCTGTTTTATATAATTCTTGCAAAGTATTTCTTTGCATAGCAAATGTATTTTCTAAAGTAGATGGTACAAGTGCAAGGTTGCCAAAAATAATCTCTACTTTAGTGAATAATTCTAAAAGATTAGCTAAAAAATCTATATTAGTAGCTATATTTATAGTATATAATTCATTAAATCCTTCAAATAAATCCAAATATGATATGTTTTCTGGTGCACAAAATTGAGCTTTTACAACATTTACAGTATGTTGTTTAGTCTTACGGTGTGCCATTAAAAAATTCCTCCTAAAAATTTAACATAAAAATAATCAATTATAAATGAGTCCAAATTAGAAATAAATCCTTATATTTCAAGGCTTTATAAAAACTAATTTTTATTGTATCATAAGCAACTACAAATTTCAAAGTGTAGTAAATAAGATACTTTTTAGTTTTATTTTTTGCAATTAATTGAGAAATATTCTCTAAAACACTTGAAAATACATTTCAATACAATTAATATATTATATTAGAGAAATTTTCTACTAGACTTATAGTTAACTCAAGATGCTATACTATAGATACACTACTTAGGGAAGGACAAATTATATGAATAGACGTGATTTTATAATTAAAGGATTAAAATTAGGTGGAGCATTACTTGCAGGAGCAAATATTTCCACTTTTTTAAATTCTATAGCAAATATTAATAATAATATAGCTAAAGCAGCTGATTATACATTATATGCTTCTGATTTACCAATTGTTGAAAATTATTTCAATTTTACTTCTTTATCTACTAGACCTAGAACATCACAAATCATAGTTCATCATTCTGCTATTGGCGGAAACGACGATATCACAGCTGCAGATATCCATCGCATTCATCTGCAAAATGGTTGGTCTGGTATAGGTTATCATATGTTTATTCGTAAAAGTGGTTTAATTGAAACTGGCAGACCGTTAGAAGATATTGGCGCACATACTTATCAACATAATAATAGTAGTATTGGTATTTGTTTATCTGGTAATTTTAATGATGAAATGCCTACAGATATGCAAATTGCTTCTGCAAGTAAATTGATTGGTTTATTATGCCAAATGTATAGTTTAAGTCCAAATGAAAATACAGTATTTGGTCATCGTGATTTTAATGCCACTGCTTGTCCTGGTGAAAATCTATATGCAGATTTATATCATCTCCGCCATATGGCTAGTAATTTCATTTGATAATTAAAAATTAAAAAGGAGAACACAATATAATGAGAGCTTTACCTAAATCAGGGGAAATATGGGTTCACTTCAAAGGTGAAGATAAAAAATATTTGATTATTACCGTAGCTACACATACAGAAACTCATGAACAATTCGTAGTTTATAAAGCTTTATATGGTGATTTTAAAGATTATATTAGACCTTTAGATATGTTTATGAGTGAAGTTGACCGCCAAAAATACCCTGATGTTTCCCAAAAATATCGTTTTGAAAAATTGATTTAACAAAAAAATCCTATCTCTAAGAAATCACTTAAAGATAGGATTTTTTTATTTATTAAAATTAATTCTAGTATCTAATTTAGGAATGATATTACCATCATCAATGATATTATATTCTAAATCTGAACTTTCAATTATAGACTTTAAAAAATTATGAACTTCTAATCTTTCATTGATAATTTCTTGTAAATTCATAATCAAAGATAAATCTATACCATCATTTAAAACATAATTAGATAATGCTCTCTGAAAAATATCTATCTCGATATTTATACCTGATTGACGAAGCTCAGCAAATTTTTGTGCTACCTCTGTAGTCGCTAATTCTTGCAATTCTTGTTGATAAAAATAATTAGTAACACTGATAGCTACATTACCTATTAAATGACCGATAATAGGTATATTTTCTTCTGACCATATAGCTACATTAGAAGCTGTATCAAAATAGCCTTTATATTTTTCAATTACAGGTCTAGTAGCTTCAATATAATCAATCAACTCTTGTCTATGCTGTGAATCCTTCAATAATTCTAGTAAATCATCCCTTATAGCAGCATTTTCGGGATTTAAAAAGCCAGTAATCGTACTGATTGCCAAATTACTAGTATCTGTAGGCGCTGCTTTAGCAGGAGTTGGCACTAAACATAAACAACATATTAAAAGTACTAGCAAAGATAGCTTTTTTAATATTAGCATACGAATCAAATCCTCCTAAATTTTATTAAAGAGAAATATTTACTTTGATTAAAGTGTACTTTAGAAATATAGTTTTGTCTAGTGTCTAATTCATAAAATATTCTATACGTATAAATAATCTGCCATAACTGGCTGTAAACCGTTATGAATTAAATCATGATATACTTCGTCTACAGAACGAGTATCGGCAATTTCAAATTGAGCATCACCTTTATCTTCGCTTTCTTGACTATGTTCACCGATGGCGGTACTTACACCAGCGGAAATTTTTGTAGTAGCGATATTTACAAGATTATCACGAACTCTAGCACATTCTCTAGTAGATATAGTAATACTAGCAGATGGCATAAATAAACGATAAGCACATACAACTTGTAAAAGCTGGGCTTCATGTACATCTTTAGGATTGATTTTATCATTATTGATAATTGGACGAAGGCGTGGACAAGAAAATGCTATTTCTGCATGTGGATATTTTTGTTGTAAATAATATGCATGCATACCTGTAGCCAAAGCGTCTTTTCTAAAATCATCTAAGCCTAAAAGTGCAGCAAAACCAACGCCTCTCATACCGCCACGAATTGCTCTTTCTTGAGCATAGAAACGATAAGGGAAAATACGTTTATGTCCAGCTAAATGAAGTGTTTCATATTTATCGCTATTATATGTTTCTTGGAATACAGTTACATAATCCGCACCGCATTTTTGTAGGTAAGCATATTCATCTGTATTCAATGGATAGATTTCAAGTCCAATAACACGGAAATATTTTTTAGCTATTTTACAAGCTTCACCTATATATTCTATGCTGGATTGCTTGCGACTTTCACCTGTTAAAATCAAGATTTCCTGCAATCCAGATTTAGCAATTTCCTGCATTTCTTTATCGATTTCATCATAATTCAATTTAGCACGTTTAATTTTATTATGACAATTAAAACCACAATAGATACAATAATTTTCACAGTAATTAGCAATATATATTGGTGTGAACATATAGATAGAATTGCCAAAAAATCTCTTAGTAGTTTTCTGTGCTTTTTGTGCTATCTGTTCAAGAAAAGGAAGTGCTGCTGGAGATAATAAAGCTCTAAAATCTTCTGGTGTAATATGATCATGACTAAGTGCAGTTTGTACATCTTGAGCTGTATATTTATCATAGTCATAACTATCCATATCAGCGATAACCTTATCTAAAATATCGCTAGGTATAACTTCCATATCTGGTAAATATGCCATATGATCAATACGTTCTTTTTTTAATTCAGCTCTTACTTCATCATTAATAATACTTTCATTAATATGATTATCTTTATTCATTCATCTTACCTCACAATTATTACTGATTAAATTAATAATTAATCTTGTAAAAATCCTGTCAATGGAGAAGATGCACTTGCTCCTTGTGCTTTTACACGACCTAATTTTGCTTCATAAGCAAGGCGTCCTGCTTCAATAGCATAATTAAAAGCTTTTGCCATGCGAATGACATCACCTGCTGTTGCTATAGCAGTATTAGCCATAATAGCAGTAGCACCCATTTCCATAGCTTCACAAGCTTGAGAAGGTCTACCAATACCAGCATCTACAATAATTGGTAAATCGATTTCATCTATGAGAATTTGAATAAATTCTTTTGTACATAAACCTTTATTAGAGCCGATGGGAGCACCAAGAGGCATTACACAACTAGCACCAGCATTTACTAAATCTCTAGCTACATTTAAATCTGGATACATATAAGGCATAACAGTAAAGCCTTCTTTAGCTAAAACTTCAGTAGCTTTGATAGTTTCATAATTATCAGGTAAAAGATATTTACTATCACGTATAATTTCAATTTTTACTAAATCACTGCCACAAAGTTCTTTAGATAAACGAGCTATGCGAATTGCTTCATCGGCATTTCTAGCTCCAGAAGTATTAGGAAGAAGTGCTATATCTTTAGGAATGTAATCTAAAATATTAGCCATACCGCCATTATTTACACGGCGAAGTGCTAAAGTTACAATTTCAGCTTTTGCTTCATTTATTGCTGCTTGGATTAATTCTAAAGAATATTTACCAGAACCTAAAATAAATCTTGAATTGAATTGATGTTTTCCTAATTGCCACATAATATGATACCTTCTTTATAAATTATTTTCTAAAATCAATTGAGTGATTAAATTTGCTTGATGACCAGCACAAATAGCTACTCTAGGAGCCATTAAACTATTTTCATTGGATAATGCAGTTTTTTCATCACCACAGATATAAAATTTACCCATTACCTTACGAGTATGAATTTCATTGCTATGACCAAAACCCGCCATACCACTTCCTGAAATGATATATTTTTCGGGGAAAAGTTCTAATACCTTATTTACTAACATCGCCTTATTTTCAGGAACGTCAAAAGCTTCACAGATGATATCTTCATCTTTAAACAATGAAAAAATATTATCTTCTGTTACCTTTATACAATCAGTAACGATATTTAAATAAGGATTTATCATTTGTAATTGCTCAGCTAAAGCTTGCGTTTTATATTTATTTAGATGTGAGATGAAATAATGTTGTCTATTGAGATTGCTGATATCTACTTTGTCAAAATCAATTAAATGTAAATGACCTACACCTATTCTAGCTAGTGCCACAGCGATATTAGAGCCTAAACCACCAAGACCGGCTATAGCAACTTTAGCATTGTTTAATTTTTCTTGATTGACTATGCCATGGCGGTCATTTAAAGTTTGATAAATTAATTCTTTTGCCAAAATATCTGCCATAATCAGCCACCACCAACAAAAGTTACGATTTCTAATTTATCATTAGGATTTAAAATAGTTTGTGCATATTTTGCTTTTGGGACTATTTGACCATTTAACTCTATAGCTATCTTATCTAAAGGATAATTATTTTCTTGCAAATAAGTAACTAAATCCATAGGCAAAGATATTTCTTGATTTTGTCCATTAACTATTATCAAAATAAGACCTCCTTATTTTTTATCTTTTGAGAAATTTTATTAAAAAAGGAGTCCACAAAAAGATACACCCGCGGTGGTGCACCCCTTCATGAACTCCTGTTCAATCACATGGTCAACTCTATGTGATTTTAAAAATTAATATATAGATGTGTGTTAAAATAAAAAAGAGATGACAAAATGCCATCTCTTCTAATTGCAAATACATCATAATTATTATCCTACGTTGGCATTATCCAAATCAGGTTATAGGTCGAAGTTCACAACTTCCTCTCAGCCAGTTTACTAGCTCCCTGTTATTAATTTATATATACAATATAATTTATAAATTATCATTTGTCAATAAGTTTAATTATTTTTCTTGAACAACTCACTGACAAGTAAAGAACCTAATATCAAAATCGCTCCAATCCATTGAGAAATACTCATCGGCTCAGCTAAAAGAACTGTGGATAAAATAATCGCAGTTACTGGGTCTAAATAGCTAAAAATAGCAACTTTTTGTGCTGGTAATTCTTGTAATGAAGAAAAATATAATAGATATGCTATACCTGTATGTATAATACCTAATATAGCCAAAGATAATAATGAAAAACCACTCATGCTCCATGAATTTCCCTGATAGATTACATAAGGCAATAAAATTATTGAAGCTAATAATAATTGAGCAATACTGCTATCAATGGCAGAAATATCTTTGAAAAATTTATTTGCTAAGACTACAATCGCATAAAATAGTGCAGCAGATATTCCATAGAGTACACCGATAAAATCATTCACACCAGATTGGTTGTCATTGAATATACCAGCGACTAATGCCATACCTAATAAAGATAAAATTACACAGATGATTTTAAATAGAGATAAACTTTCTTTTAATATAAATGGAGATAACAATACCACAAAAGTAGGTGCTAAATAATATGTAAGTGTCGCTGTAGCTATCGTTGTATAATTATATGCTTGAAATAAAAAAATCCAGTTAAAACCTATAGCTACACCAGCTATTAATAAATAGCGTAAATTTTTTATCAAAGCATTTCGATTTATTTTTTTATGCAAATATATCATAGCGATAAATAAAATAAAAGCACCTACAAAACCACGCACTAGGGCTATTTGCGAACTTGCAAGTTCGATATTGCGCACAAATAAACCGATACTACCAAAAATAAGCATAGCCGTAATATTTTTTAAAGTTGCATTCATGAAAATCATTCACATCTCTTTCTATATTTATCTAGTCAATAATTATTGTTTATAATATAGCATAAAAACAATATACGTACTAGCTTAAAATTTGTTATAATTGATTTATATTTTATGATTTTAATGAAAGTACGGTGATATGATGATAAAAGCTATTTTCTTTGACATTGATGGTACCTTAGTTAGTTTTAAAACACATAAAATTCCTGAATCTACGATACAAGCTTTACATACATTAAAAGCTAAAGGAATAAAATTATTTATCGCAACTGGTCGTCCGCCATATGACTTGAAATTTTTAATTGATGAATTTGGCGATTTATTCACTGGTTATATTACTTTTAATGGTCAATATTGTTATGATAGTACAGGAAAAATCTTACACGAAGAATATTTAAATCGTGAAGATTTAATCCAATTTACAAATTACATCAAAAATAAAGATATCGCTTGTGGTTTTATGGAAATAGATTATTTTTATTTTAATCTCTATAATGACCGCTTAGCAAAATTAAAAGAAACTTTAGGAGATACTGCACCTGATAGAGCATTTGATGACGTAAGTCGTGTATATAATCATAAAACATATCAATTGAATATTTTCCTAAATGAAGATGAAGAACAAGAAGTCTTACCATATTTACCAAATTGCAAAGCTGTTCGTTGGTGTCCTTATTTTACAGATATTATTCCTAAAAATGGTGGTAAAGGCACAGGAATCAAAAAAGTTTTAGCTCACTACGGCATAGATATTAATGAAGCTATGGCTTTTGGTGATGGCGGAAACGATGTGGAAATGCTTGAAGCTGTAAAATATGGCATAGCTATGGGAAATGCTAATGATAATTTAAAACAGATAGCAGATTTTATCACTTTAGATGTAGATAACGATGGCGTAGCCTATGCTTTAAAACAATATAACGTATTATAAAAATAAACCTACTATAAATTAACTTATTTAAAAGTAATCTATAGTAGGTTTTCTTTAATTAAAATATTTTTTTAATGACGGTAAATACAAAATGAGAATGATTGACTCTAATAAATACGTTAAATTATATGTCAGCCATATACCATCATTACCTAAATAAGACATCAATATTTTTTGGCAGATATAGAAAAATATCACAGCGACAAACATCATATTTCTGATAGAAGCTGTATTGCCAATACCTGTATACATACCGTATAAAAGTAGTCCCACACAGGCACATATTGGCTGCAAAATCAGATAGATACTATAATCGTTAGCATAATTAGCCACAACTGCCAAATCAGTCATCATATTTATAAAATATGATTTAGTGATATACATAATCACTGAAATAAAAATTATAAATACAGCTAAACATCTTAAGCTTATCTTTAATACTGAATTTAATAAATTTATATCCTTATATCCCTTTGCTTTTCCTGAAAATACGCTCACACCATTTGCCATACCATCAATAAAGTAAACCACAATAAAAATGATTTCCAAGATAATAGCATTACTTGCTAGTATAACAGTTCCCATGCTTGCCCCAGCTATGGCAAATAAATTATTTATCGTCAATAGACAAACAGTGCGAAACATTAAATCCACATTTACCTTCATCATGGCTAAAAAAGGCTGTAAAGTTTTTAAACTTTGAATGTATTCATTGCGAATAGTTAAATTTCCTCGTTTATAAATAGCAATAAACCCTACAATACAACCATATATTTGAGCAATCAAAGAAGCATAGGCTACACCTTGAATATTCATATCCATGATAAATACAAATACGATAGATAAGATGATATTCAATACATTCATGGATATTTGCATAAACATAGTATAGCGAATTATCATCTGTCCCATGAGCCAGCCTAGCGTTACATAATTGATTAAAACAAATGGTGCTCCCCATATAATGATATCACAATAATTTTTCATCAATTCAACAACTTGGCTTTCAGGCTTCATGAGCAACGCATAATATTTGAAAATCCACGGATAAATGATTAAAAATATTAAACTTATTACTATAGCTATAAGTAGTGGTCTAGCTAAAGCTAAAAATTTATCTTTGGCGGATTCACTGCCTAAAGCTTGAGCGGAAAAACTTGTAGTAGACACTCTCAAAAATCCAAATAGCCAATATATATTGTTAAATAAAATCACTCCCAAAGAAACAGCAGCTATATAAAAAGCTTCTGACATATGTCCCATAACAGCAGTATTTACAGCTCCTAATAGAGGCTGTGTAGCTGTGGATAACATAAAGGGAATAGTTACTTTTAGATATTCTTTATAAGTTAATTGTGATAGCATAAAATCTCCCATCTATTAAAATTTTTATATTATTTTATTTAAAATAAATGACAAGCAACATGATGATTAACTGATATCTCTTTTAATTTGGGCTTTTCCTGTTTACAAATATCTTTGCAGTATTTACAACGATTTTGAAATGGACAACCTTTAGGTAGATCTAAAGGACTTGGGATATCACCAGAAAGAGTTTCTATATTTTTATTTTGTTCATTATTTAAAGAAAAAACTGCTTTTAATAAAGCCTTAGTATATGGATGCTTTGCTTTGATTAATTTATCTCCATCAATTTTTTCAACGATATTGCCTAGATACATTACAGCTATACGATGACTAAATAGACTAACCAAAGCTAAATCATGACAAATAAAAATATAGGTGATATTTTTTTCTCGCTGTAATTTTACTAATAATTCAATAATTTTAGCTTGAACAGATACATCAAGAGCAGAAGTGGCTTCATCACAGACAATAATTTCAGGCTCTAGGGCTAAAGCTCGAGCGATAGCTACGCGTTGACGTTGACCGCCACTAAGATTATGTGGATATCTATCTATAAAGTCTTCAGGTAATTCTACTAATCGCAATAATTCTTTGGCTTTCTCTTTCATTTGTGATTTCTTTATTGATTTAAAATTCAATAATGGCTCACAGATGATATTACCAATTTTCATTTTAGGATTAAAAGCTGATATAGGGTCTTGAAAAACCATCTGTATATGGCGGTAATTTTGACGTAAATCTTCTCCCTTTAATTTAGTGATATCTTGATTATGATAGATTATCTCACCTGATGTTGGCTTATATATATTCATAATCATTTTAGCTAAAGTCGATTTACCACAACCAGATTCACCAACGATGCCCACTGTTTCTCCAGCATTAATATTGAGATGGATATTATCACAAGCTGTTAAAAATCTATTATTAGCTGAAAATTTCTTAGTTATATTTTTTACCTGCATAATAACTTTAGACATAGCGCTTTCCTCCTATTTGAGGAACTGCAATAAGTAGGCTTTTAGTATATTCTTCTTGAGGTGAATTTATTATATCTTTAGCTTTGCCATATTCGATGATTTTACCTTGTTTCATTACCATAATTTTATCTGACATATATGCCGCCACACCAATATTATGAGTTACTACAATCATTGCTGTACCACAACTGCGAGGAATTTCTATCAATTCTTTAACTATTTGTGCTTGCGTAGTAACATCAAGGGCAGAAGTAGGCTCATCTGCTAATAATAAAGATGGTTTAAAACTTATTGCCATAGCGATACCAACACGCTGACGCATACCGCCAGATAATTCAAATGGATATGATTTCATGATATTTTCAGGATTAGCTAAATTCATACGAGTAAGCATTTCTACAGCAAAAGAATATGCTTCTTTTTTAGTAAGATCATCGTGAATTTGTAGATATTCTATAAATTGTTTACCAATAGTTTGGATAGGATTTAACATATTACCACTATCTTGGAAAATCATAGCAATATGTTTTCCTCTTAAAGATAGCCAATCTTTATGGTTGTATTTCAATAAATCTTGATTTTCAAAAAGAATTTTTCCATTTATAATCTTTCCGCTATTAGGTAAACAACCTAATATGGCTCTAATCACTGTAGTTTTACCACAGCCAGATTCACCAACTATGGTCAAAATTTCTCCTCTCTCCAAAGAAAAATTAATATTTTTAACTGTAGCTTCTATATTTTTGCTATATTGAATAGTTAAATTAGATACATCAAGTAACATTAATTTACCCCTTTTATGCTTTAGCTGGTTTTATTTTATTAGTAAGCCAATAATAATCCGATGGATACATAACTACACCCTCTAAGCCTTTGGTGCTGATAATATTAGTCTGTGGATAACCTAAGAATAATGCAGCACCGTCATCTAACAAAATTTGTTGCGCTTCAATAATTAATTGACGACGTTTTTCTTTATCAAATTCGACAGATAATTGATTTAAAATCTCATCATATTCACGATTACTATATCCAGAACCATTTTGTGGATTATCTCCATTTACATTAGTTTTCCAATACCAACTTAAATAAATTTCAGGATCTCCAGTATTAGCAGTTGTAATATTAGAAATGAGTAAATCATAATCGCCATCAATACCCATTTTATCAATAAGGTTATAATCTACACTTTTTATATTTATCTTAATTCCTACTTTTTTAGCATCAGCTTGTACAGCTTCAGCGTATAAAGGAAGCTCTGCACGGCTATTATACACGACAAAATCAAGACGTAAGTCCTTGCCATCTTTATCTAAAATACCATCTCCATTACTATCATTCCAACCAGCTTCGGCTAATAATTGCTTAGCTCTTTCTGGATTATATGCATTTGGGTCTGTCAACTCATCAAAGCCATAATCCATAGATGGCGGTATTGGCGCTTTACCTGGAATAAATGTACCTTTCAATAATACATTATTATAATTTTCTCGATCACAAGCAGAAATCAAGGCAGCACGGACTTTTGGGTCACCTAAAATACCTTTTTGATTGATACGGGCAAGTACTGTACGTAATGAAGAAATTTCATCGATATAGAATTTATCATTATTTCTAAATAAATCTATATCACCAGGGGCAATATTTACAGCAAAATTAACTTCACCAGATTGAAGTGCCATAGCACGAGTATTAGGATCATCAATAGATGGTATTTCTACACGTTCAAAAGGAACTTCGCCGTCCCAATAATATTCATTTCTCACCATTACAGCCTTTTCTTTTACAAAAGATTCCACTTTATATGGACCAGTACAAATTGGACCTTCTTTGGCAAAATCTCTACCTTGTTCCTCTGCACTAACATCTACAATAATAAATAATGGGTCAGCCAAAAATCCAGGCATATTAGGTTGAGGTTTGCTTGTTGTGATTATTAAATTTTGACCATCAGCCTTCATTTCTGTGTATTCAAAGAAAGTTTTTGCTCGAGTATTTTTAGTAAAAGCACGTTCAATAGATTTTTTTACAGCTTCAGCTGTTACTAGATTGCCATTAGAAAATTTCACATTATCACGAATTTTAAAAGTCCATGTTAAATGATCATCGCTAATAAACCAACTTTCCGCAAGCCATGGCTGAACATTCATTTTTTCATCAAATTTTGCTAAACATTCACCAATAGCATAACGCATCACAACCCAGCCAAAATAATTTTGTGTCGGCTCTAAAGTATCTGCAAAATTTGTAACTCCAAATTTCAAAGTAGTTTTATCTACTGTATTTTCAGAGCCACAACCAGCTATTATACCTGCTGTCAATATACCACATAGACTTAAACTAATAGCCTTCCATAATTTTTTCATTCTAAAACTTTTCATATTCAGCCTCTTTTCTTATCAATAAAATCTATCAATCCTGTCTAGGGTCTAAAATATCACGTAAACTATCTCCCCAAAGATTAAATATAGCTACTACTATAAAAATAGCTAACCCTGGATAAATCATCAGCCATGGAGCAGTTTGAATATATTGACGACCTTCATTGAGCATTAATCCCCATTCTGGTGTAGGTGGTTGAGCACCAAAACCTAAAAAAGATAGACCCGCTATTTCCATCATCATAGTGCCAATATCCATAGCTCCTGTAATCACTATCAACGGTAAAATATTAGGTAGTAAATGATGATAAATAATTGTAAATGTAGTTGCTCCACTAGTTTTACTAGCTATGATAAAATCATTATTTTTTAATTTAATAACTAAACTTCGTACTAAGCGAGCATATTTTGCCCAACTCACAACGACTAAGGCGAAAATCGTATTTATAATACTTCCACCCATGATGCCAGCTATAGCGATAGCTAGAATAATTCCTGGAAAAGAAAGCATAATATCTGCCAAACGCATTAAAATAAGTTCTATTTTACCGCCAAAATAACCAGCAATTATACCTATGATTGAACCTATAGTTGCCGTCAAAATCACAATGCAAATTGTCATAAATAACGATATTTGCATACCATAGATTATGCGTGAAAAAATATCTCTGCCTAATTTATCTGTACCTAAAAAATATTCATTATTTGGCGTTTGCAATGCTTTCAACATATTGGCTTCATAAGGATCATGTGGCACTAAAACTGGTGCTAATACAGCAATGCAGATTATTAAAATGACTGAAAAAGAATATATGGAGAATAATTTATTTTGTTTTATAAAATTAAAAATCATATTGCATTAATTCTCCTTTTTTATTCTTGGATCGAGATAACTATAAGATAAATCCACTAAAAAATTAATTACTGTATATGCTGTGGCAATCCATAAAACAATTCCTTCAATTAATGGATAATCACGCATAGTAATTGCTTGAACTGCCATTTTACCTATACCTGGCCAGGAAAAAACAGTCTCAATAACAGCAACGCCACCTAATAACCAACCGATAGACATACCTAGTAAAGTTATTAAAGGTAAAATGGCGTTAGGTAAAATATGTTTCCATAAAATAGCTTTTTCAGACAATCCTCTAGCTCTAGCACCAATTACATAATCTTGATGTAATTCATCTAAAATGACAGTACGCACTTGCCTAGTATATTTTGCTGATTGATATATAGCCAAAGTAAGTGCGGGCAATATCAAACCTGAAAAACTGACCTTTGCTGTAGCAATGGGAACTAAACCTAGTTTTAAGCCAAAGATATATAATAAAATCAATCCCACCCAAAAACTCGGCATAGACACACCTATAAAAGAAAAAATTCTCACTAAAAAATCTGGAATTTTATTGCGATGTGTAGCAGAAAAAATTCCCAAAGGAATGGAAATAATTATAATTAAAATAATTGTAGTCAAAGCTAATAAAACAGTCCCTGCAAAGCCTTCCATTAATTTCTCCATAACAGGTTTTTTAGCTGAATAAGAAATTCCCATATCGCCTTGCACTACACCTAAAAGCCAATTACCATATTGTACAAGAAATGGATCGTTAAGTCCCATTTCTTCACGAGTTTGCTCAATTACTTCTTGAGAAACAATAGTATCTGATGCTTCTAAGAGCATAGTGGCTGGATCACCAGGTGATAAATAAGTTAAACAAAATGTTAAAAAGCTGACTCCAATTAAAGTAATTACTAATTGAATTAAACGATTTATTAATCGTTTCAAATTAAAACAACCTCCTTATTTTTTTCATTATTATAGATTAAAAAACTCCTCTCCTTTCTTCCGTTAAGGCAAACAAAAAAAGTCTGCCTTTGCTAGCAGACTTTTAAGAGAAACATACAATTATAAATATGAGAAAAAAGCCTAATTCTTATAGAATTAGGCAGTATTATACAACATTTATATCTGTATAAATCGCCTTCCCATCGCTCGCAGGTAATAACGGTGATTATTAAATAGGCAGTTCTCCTGGCTTAGAGTCATAACTATTCACGCCTTCCCAAGAAGATAATTTATTCTCAGTGACATAATTGTGAAATCGCTCGTCTTTACAGTGGCGGGACCGCTCCGGCTTATACCGAATTCCCTATTAAGTCTATATAGACACCTATTCTATCTATATTTTATTACTTGTGTTTTATGTTATCATTAGTGATAATCTTTGTCAATTATCTTATAATAAATTTAATTAATTTTATTATTACTAAAAACTTTATATAAGATATATTATTTTTGTAAAGTTGTTAACTTATTGGCGGGTTGATAAAAATAATTAAAAATTACAGCCATAAAAAATCTATTTATAATAGACTTTTGTATATTATTTTTCTCATAGCTTATTGTTTTTATAGATGATATAATTATGAATATAAAATTTATAATTGTTATCAATATTATAATATAAAGAGAGGGATTTTCATGTATGAAGATTTAATTGAAGAAAAAGTTTCTTCCGAAGATATTTTTGATGGGGTATTACTTCATGTAAAGCGTGATTATGTAAAATTACCAAATGGTAATAAAGCTGTTCGTGAATGGATAAAACATCAAGGTGCTTCTGCTGTCATTCCTGTATTGCCAAATGGTAATATTATTTTAGTGCGTCAATATCGTTATCCTATTGGCAAAGTAACTTTAGAAATTCCTGCTGGTAAATTAGATAGTGTGGATGAAGACCCATTAATTTGTGCTAAACGTGAATTATCTGAAGAAACAGGTTATACTGCTAATAAATACACACAAATTCATAAATTAGCTACTACTGTTGGTTTCTCTAATGAATGGATTTATATTTATTTAGCACAAGATTTAGTAAAAGGTAAACAACATACTGATGATGATGAATTTATAAATCTAGTAGAAATGTCACTAAGTGAAGCTGTTGATTTAGTTAATAAAGGTGAAATCTTTGATGCTAAATCTGTTGTTGCTATTTTAATGGCAGAAAAATTGTGCAAACAATAATCTATTTATATTTGTTATTTAAAAATTTAGGAGGTATTTAATGTTTGGTTTTGGTCCAGATATGATTTATGCAATCCCAGGTTTGTTGATTGCATTGACTGTTCATGAATATGCCCATGCTAAGGTTGCTGATAATTTAGGAGATTTCACTCCTCGTATGAATGGCAGATTAACTTTAAATCCTGTAGCTCATATTGACCCTATTGGATTGATTATGTTATTTTTTGCTCAAATAGGTTGGGCAAAGCCTGTACCAATTAATTTAAATAATTTTGATGATTGGCGTAAAGGTGAAATGCAGGTTTCCTTAGCAGGACCATTAGCTAATTTAATCACAGCTTTTGTAGCTTCAATATTTTTTGCTCTTTGTTTTAAATATAGTTTTGCACCTCATTGGCTTGTTATGGTATTACAATTAATCATTATTTATAATGTAAATTTTGCTATTTTTAATTTAGTACCTATTCCACCACTTGATGGTTCTAAAATCTTATCTTCTCTATTACCAGGTAGATTAGCTTATAAATATCAATCTTCTGTAGTCAATCGTTATAGCTTTTTTATTCTAATTGCTCTTGTTTTTACTGGAATATTGGGTTTTATCATTCATCCTATCAGTAACTTTATTATAAGCATTTTAAATCTTATTATCTCTATTATTATTTAATGAGTTTTTTATGCAACAAGAACAATATAAGGTACATTTAGAATCCTTTGAAGGGCCATTAGATTTATTATTGCATTTAATTGAAAAAAATTGTATTGATATTTATGATATTCCTATTGCTCTATTGACGGAACAATATATGGATTATCTTGCTAAATTTAAAGAGTTTAATATTGAAGTAGCTAGTGAGTTTTTAGTCATGGCAGCTACATTATTACAAATCAAATCCAAAATTTTATTACCTGATACCAATGTAGAAGAAGTAAATGAAGATGATACTGATGAAGTTGACCCACGAAAAGAATTAGTCGAACGATTATTAGAATATCGTCGTTATAAAGAAGTCAGCAGTATTTTAGGTGAAATGGCAGACGAAGCTGGCAAAAGATTTTTTCGTGAAGCTTCTAATCTACCGACAAAACATTTGCCACCTAAAGGGCTTGATGTAAAACTTTTGTGGCAAGCTTTTCAAAATGTGCTAGAAAGCCAAATTGAAAACGAACCTCTTGTAGCCAATGTTGCTCGAGAAAAATATACTATTGAAGATAAAATCATCTCTTTATTGGCTTTGCTTAAACAACATGGCGGAAATATTTGTTTTAACACTGTATTTCAATATAGTGAGCATAAGATTTCTAAATCTGAATTAATCACTACTTTTTTAGCTATGTTAGAATTAATTAAAATAAAGAGAATAACTGTATATCAGACAAGTATATTTTCGCCCATTTATTTAAAAATCAATGATGAAGTCGAATCTTCTGATAACGATATCATTGTTGATAATACCGAAACTTAATATTGTATTTTTATAAATTAATGATTTATAAACTAATAATATGGTATTGCTAATTATAGTAATACCATATTATTTTATAATAAAAAATATAGAGGTATTTATTATGAATTTAAAATATAAAAAAGCTACTATTGAAGATTTAGATATTTTAACTAAAACAAGAATAGAAGTATTGCGTGCCGCTAATAAGTTATCTAATGATATAAATATGGACGAAGTTAAAATGATGACATATAAATATTATAAAAAAGCCCTTTGTGATGGAACGCATATTGCTTATTTAATTTTTGACGGAAATAAATTTGTTGGTTCTGGAGGAGTTAGCTTTTTTCAAGTAATGCCAACTTATCATAATCCTAATGGTTACAAAGCCTATATAATGAATATGTACACAAACATAAATTATAGAAGAAAAGGCATTGCTTATAAAACATTAGATATGTTAATTAAAGATATTAAAAATAAAGGTATCACTTCTATTTCATTAGAAGCAACGGAAATGGGTAGACCTTTATATAAAAAATATGGTTTTATTTCTATGAATAATGAAATGAAATTATTATAATTAAGATTTTCTGTTATATATAGAATTATTAATTTATTTTTAATCTAAATATCATTTGTTATTATTGAGTCTAAGTTGTATAATATAAATAATATATATATTTATATTAATATTATTCAAATTAATAATCCTATATATTAATTAAAATAATATAATATAAAACTTAGCGATAACTAAGTAAAGGAGAATATTTTATGATTATCAAGCCAAGAGTAAAAGATTTTATCTGTTTAACTTCTCACCCTGAAGGCTGTAAAGAAAATGTACGCCGTCAAATCGAATATGTAAAAAGTCAGCCAAAGGTTGAACTTGGTAAACGTGTATTAGTATTAGGTGCTTCTACAGGTTATGGCTTAGCATCTCGTATTTGTGCAACATACGCGAGTGGTGCTTCTACAATTGGAGTTATTTTTGATAAACCAGCGCATGGTAAAAGAACTGCAACTGCTGGTTGGTATAATACAGCTGCTTTTGAAGAATTTGCAAAAAATGATGGCTATTATGCTAAAACAATAAATGGTGATGCTTTCTCTCAAGCTATTAAAGAAAAAACTATTGAACTTATAAAAAAAGATTTAGGCAAAATTGATATGGTCGTTTATTCCTTAGCTGCTCCTCGTCGTACAACAGCTGATGGAACTATGTATTCTTCCGTATTAAAAACTGTTGATGAACCTTTCACTGCTAAGACTTTAAATTTAAAAACAAATGAATTAACTGAAGCTACTTTACCTCCTGCTACTCCTGAAGAAGTAGAAGCTACTATTAAAGTTATGGGTGGCGAAGATTGGGCTGATTGGATGCATGCTTTAAAAGATGCTGATGTTTTAACTGAAAATGCTTGCACTGTAGCATATTCTTATATTGGTTCTAAGATTACATACCCAATATATTATGAAGGTACTATCGGTGCTGCTAAACAACATCTTTATAAAACAGCTGAAACTTTACGTCAAGAAGGCTTTAATGCTATTATCTCTGTAAATAAAGCTTTAGTTACACAGTCTAGCTCTGCTATTCCTATTGTTCCTTTATATGTGGCGGTTATGTATCGTGTAATGAAAGATAAAAATGTTCATGAAGGTACTATCGAACAAATGTATCGTTTATGGCATGAATACCTCTCTCAACCACAACCAAAAGTAGATGATGAACACCGTATTCGCATTGATGATTTAGAAATGAGAGACGATGTTCAAAATACTATTTTTGAATACTGGGATAAAGTAACTACTGAAAACTTAACTCAATATGCTGATGTAGATGGTTATTGGAATGACTTCTACAATCTCTTTGGCTTTGGTTTTGATAATGTAGATTATGATGCTGATGTAAATCCAGAAGTAAATCTTGATTTAGTTGAATAATACAAACTCAAACAAATTTATATATTTTTTAGAGTAGAGAGTCTTCTCTACTCTATTTTTTTGATAAAAAGTTTCTACTAATGATAAAAGCAGTAATGTATTTAAACATTACTGCTTTTATCTAATTCTAAAGGGTTTTCACCATATTTATTTGGACCATTTGTTCCTTTAGCCAAAATCAAATACAAAATAAAAATGAAATAACCAAAAGGAAAAACAATAGGAAATATTATCCACCAACCGCTAAAATTTAAATCGTGCAAACGTCGTATCATCAAAAAATTAAGTGGTAAAAATAATATTATTAAAATTAAAGAAGCTACTAAAATAAGCAAAATAGGAATTACTTCTATTTGTGATAAAAAATTTAAATCATTTACATTTTCGCCTAAAACAGCTATAGATAACGCACTAGCTAAACCTAATAAAGTAATAATCCCTATAAAAGCCAATGATATGACAATCAAAAAGATTATATAATGAATAAATGGCTTTCGATTTAATCTACCTTCTGTAGAAAAATATTTTTCTTCTAAATTCATAAAAAACTCCTTATAAATCCAAACTTAAAGGGTCTTTTCCATATTTATTATCACCATCAGTCCCTTTTATTAAACATAAATAAGCAAAAAATAGCATATTTATCAATGGAATTACACATAAAATTATCCATACAGCCGATTTATCTAAATCATGCAAACGTTTAATTCCTAAAAACAAACTAGGTAATAATGCTAATTCAATCAATGTAGATACTATACTTATACTAATATCAACTACTGTCCCATCTGTCGTACTGATAATCACTAAAAACGTTGGTATTATCAAAAATAGACAAAATAAGATAAAACATACTGCATATAAGATAAATATCTTACGATTTATGCGACCTTTTGTAGATAAAAATCGTTCTTCTAGAGATGCATTTTTCATTTTATTTTTATCTCCTTGAATTTTATTTTACTTATATTATAAAATAAAAATTCATTATTTAATAGTTTTTGCAATAAAAAAAGCATAGTATGACGCTATGCTTGTATATTTTATCTATTTTTTCATGCGCTATAAGCTTTTTTAGTAACTAAATTAGCCAATTTATTAATATAATAATTAGTAAAACGAATTTCAATATCACGAGTAAATTGAGCTAAAATATTATTATCTTTTAAAATGCCTTCATGATAATCTATAACCAATTGCAAATCTTGATTTAAATCTATTTTCTGACCATACATATCATAAGCAAAAATCTGTGTATTAATAATTTCAATAATGAAATCAACTCCAACACCTAAATCATTATTACAAATTGTTTGCCATTCATTTGCATCAAATTCTCTAGCTAAAAGATTTCTTTCATATACTAAATAATCTTTATGGTTATATCTATATTTTTTCATTACTAATGACATTATGCCCAACTCCTTAAACAGTAATTATCTATAATCAATATCTTTGTTTCATATTTTCAAATTGACTATATTATATATTATAGATATAACAAATACTATATGATAAATGCAAAAAACATTGCAAAAAATGCTCTAAAATTTTCTTGTTGATAAAAAATTTTTTGCCAAAAAGCGTAAGATAAAGTATAGTATAATTTATGAAAAGAGGGATAGCTATGGAATATCAAAAAAAAGGCTATTTAACATCTTATTTTAAATTATTTCATCTCAAAGATGTCCAAAAAATAGAAATCAAAGCACATTATCACGAATTTGATAAAATAATTTTATTCTTAAGTGGTAAGGTTAAATATAATATTGAAGGGCAAACTTATCAATTATTTCCCTATGATATTGTTTTTGTACCTCATAATTGTATTCATTATCCTACTATTAGCGATACAGCAACATATGAACGTATTGTCCTTTATATTGACCCTAATTATCTAAAAAATAAAATAGATACTACAAATAAATTAGACTTTTGTTTTAATTATGCTCAAGAACATAATTCATATGTTATGAATTTAGACAATATCAATGAAAATGATATCTTAAAACAAATCCAAATTTTAGAAAGCTCCTTTAATGATAAAGGTTTTGCACATGAGTTATACAGTAATCTAAAATTCTTAGAATTTATGATTTTAATAAATAGAGCCATTATCAATGATAATAAAAATTTGACTATTCATCATAAAGTTTCTTATGATAAAACTATTAATTCTGTTATCGATTATATAAATGAACATTTATTTACAGAATTAAATATTGATTATCTAGCTAATCATTTTTTTGTAAGTAAATACTACCTAATGCGAAAATTTAAATTAAAAACAGGTTATAGTATTCATCAATATATATTAAATAAACGATTAATAGTGGCTAAAGAAAAGATTAAATCTGGAATAGCTTTAACTCAAATATGCTTTGACTGTGGCTTTAAAGACTATTCTACTTTTTCAAGAACCTTTAAACAAATTTTTAAACAAACACCAAGAGAATTCAAAAAAGCTCTTAATGAAAAAACTGATATATATAAAGAGGCTAAACAATATGAATAATATCTTAGAACTTCCTCAACTAATAGCAAAATTTAGTTATGAATTACCTAAAAATCAAACAGTGCTAATAAGTGGAGGTAATCCACCTGATGTACAGTGGCTAAAATCCATCTGTGAAAATAAAAATATTTTTTGTGCTGACCATGGTATAGATATATGTAAAGAAGCTGATATCAAGTCACTTCAATTAATTGGTGATGGTGATAGTGCTACTTCTGAAGCATGGCAATGGGCTGTAGATAATGATGTTACTATAACAAAAGTTCCCACCAAAAAAGATGTTACTGATACACAATTAGCACTACAAATAATAGATGATAAATATCCTGCATCAACTGTTATTTTAACAGGTGCATGGGGCGGACGTTTTGACCATGCTTTTAGCACTATATTTAGTTTTAATGGCATGTTAAATAAAAATTTTTGTGGTTGTATTGCTGATGAAAAAGAAATTTTATTCTTTTTACATAATGAGGAACATCTAACCCTAAATCTCAAACAAACACCAAAAGCCATCTCACTACTTCCTTTAGGTGGCACTTGTAGCGGTGTTAGCATCAATGGCGTATATTGGCCACTTGACCAAGTTATGCTCAATAATAATTTACCTTATGCTGTAAGTAATGAAGTAAATAATAAAGAAAATACCATCTGGATATCCCAAAAACAAGGTATATTAGGTGTATATCTATACTTTGAATAAAAATTATATTAATAGAAAAGCAAGATACATTACTTAGTATC
This sequence comes from Megamonas rupellensis DSM 19944, assembly GCF_000378365.1. Lineage (NCBI taxonomy): Bacteria > Bacillati > Bacillota > Negativicutes > Selenomonadales > Selenomonadaceae > Megamonas > Megamonas funiformis. The sequence goes on from NZ_KB899576.1 coordinate 76,819, forward strand.
TTGCTTTTTTTACTCAAAAAACATATGGTTCATTACCAGAAAAATCAGCTATTGTGCCATGAGGATTTTCTAGATAAAATACTTTAAAAATAGGATTATCAGCTGTTTTATATTGACTTTTAATAATAGGATTATTCATACAAGCTTCTTTTATTTCCTTATTTTCTTCAAAAACAACTTTTCCATTTAAACGAAGCCATGCATATTGAGGAGAAGCGATAGATATTTCAATATATGGATTTTTTTGCATATCTTTATAAACATCTTTAGTATTATTTGTACTAAACCAAAGTTTATTATCTTTTGCTAAAACAAACATAAATGGTCTACATTTTGCTTTGCCGTCTCTACCAACTGTAGCAAGATATTGTACAGGATTTTGTTGTAAAAATTCAATTACTTTTTTCATTATAAAGACCTCCTAGAAAATTTTCATTTCTTATTTTTACAAAACCTATTTTATACTTGCGATATATAGCTGTAAAGTAAGCACTTTTTTGTTATTTAGTTACCTCTAAGTAACAATTATATAAACTATAGGATTTTTTATAGATAAAAATTTTTAAATATAATTCATAAATTGACTTTCTTAATTTTCATTTATATAATAAATAATAATTTATCTAGAAATGGTGAACATATTATGCTAAAAACAAAAAATTTACCCCAATGTCCTGTAGAAACAACACTTATGTTAATAGGTGATAAATGGAAAGTATTAATTTTACGTGATTTAGCTTCAGGAACAAAAAGATTTGGTGAATTAAAAAAATCTCTAGGAAATATTTCTCAAAAAGTGTTAACAACTCAATTAAGAGATATGGAAAAAAACGGTCTTATTTATCGAACAGTATATGCTGAAGTTCCTCCGCGTGTTGAATACACTTTAACCGAAACAGGTATTAGTTTAAAACCTATTCTAGAAGCAATGAAAACTTGGGGCGAAGCTTATCAAATGAAACTATCTCAATAAAAAAAGCGTTATAATCTGTAAATAAATGATTGATATGCACCCAAAATATTGGACATATTAATTAAGCTACTAATTGAGACTTAGTTCTGTATTCTACAGGACTAAGTCCTTTTAGTTTTATCTTTATCCGTTTTGTATTATAATATTTTATATAAGATTTTAACTCTTTTATAAAATCTTCAACGGATTTGAATTTTTTTAAATAGAATAATTCGCTTTTTAGTAAACCAAAGAAATTTTCTATTACGGCATTATCTAAGCAATTGCCTTTTCGGCTCATGCTTTGGATAA